>NZ_AZGJ01000001.1 GCF_001436395.1 Secundilactobacillus malefermentans DSM 5705 = KCTC 3548
TCCAATATTTGGGGTTCACTTCACAGCAAAAAATGCTGAGGAGCTTTTTAATGTCGGCAGTCTTGTAAGCGCTACTATTTCAGGTTACAATCTAAGCGGAAAGACTAATAAAGACCCTTATTGGGGTCAAAAGGTGTGTGAAAGTCATGGCAGATGACCAGGAAAGTCATCAGGTAAAACGCGAGCTTAAAACCCGTCACGTTTCAATGATTGCACTTGGCGGTAGTATTGGGACTGGCCTTTTTGTGGCTAGTGGGTCTGCAATATCAACTGCGGGACCAGGAGGCGCACTTGTCGCGTACATTGCGATGGGGATTATGGTTTTCTTTCTAATGACCAGCTTAGGTGAAATGGCAACCTATATGCCAGTTTCTGGGTCGTTTGCGGCGTATTCGACTAAGTACATTGATCCAGCGATGGGATTTGCGATGGGTTGGAACTATTGGTTCAACTGGGCAATTACCTTGGCGGTAGATACGTCTACGGCCGCACTGGTAATGAAGTTTTGGCTACCAGATGTTCCGGGCTGGATTTGGAGCATCATCGTTTTAATCATTATTTTTCTGTTAAATGCGTTAACCGTCAAAGCGTTTGGAGAGTCAGAATTTTGGATGGCAATGATCAAAGTGGTTACCGTCATCATTTTTCTGATCATTGGATTTGCAACAATCTTAGGAATCATGAGTGGTCACGCAACGGGGCTAGAAAATTTAACCTATAAGAAGGCTCCGTTTGTCGGTGGTGTTCCCGCTATCTTGAGTGTGTTTGTCGTCGCTGGATTTTCATTTCAGGGAACTGAATTGGTGGGGATTACAGCTGGCGAGTCGGAAGATCCTGAGAAAAGTATTCCAAAGGCAATTAACCAGGTATTCTGGCGAATTGTTCTCTTTTACATTCTCTCAATCTTTGTGATTGCTTGCATCATTCCGTACACGAGTCCTGATTTGTTAGGTTCGTCGGCATCGGACGTTGCAATTAGTCCGTTTACGTTAGTCTTTAGACGAGCAGGTTTGGCAACGGCAGCCAGCGTCATGAATGCGGTTATTTTGACGTCCGTCATTTCTGCAGCAAACTCGGGAATGTACGCTTCCACCAGAATGTTGTATTCGTTGTCAGTTCAAGGATACGCGCCGTCAAGTTTTATGAAAACAACACGAAATGGCGTTCCACTCCGAGCACAAATTGTGACAACCATTGTTGGGGCGCTTACCTTTATCGCAAGTATCGCAGGCCCACAGATCTATATTTGGCTAGTATCGGCTTCAGGATTAACTGGCTTCATTGCGTGGTTAGGCATTGCGTTGTCCCACTATCGGTTCAGAAGAGCATTCGTTAAGCAGGGCCATCAGCTTAGCGAACTGAAGTATCACGCAAAGTGGTTCCCATTTGGCCCGATATTTGCGTTAATTCTTTGCGTGTTAATTATTGTTGGCCAGGACCTAAGCGCGTTTAAAAATTTTGATTGGCAACAAATATTAGTGACCTATTTGAGCGTTCCATTGTTTATTGGTCTATATAGCTATTACAAGATTAAACATCATACGAAATTAATTTCATTAGAAAAAATAAACCTCTCTCATATCTTTGAAAGAGACTGATATATAAGGAACTGTCGCACACCTTTATTTTAGATGAGGTGTGCTATTTTTGCTATTTCTATTTAATATTCTTGCTTTTTTAAAGGACTATATCCATAATGGTATACATATTAATAACCTACAGGAGTGAGACTATGACAATGAAGCGAATTTCCAAAGGTAAATTTGAACGCATGAATCGATTAAGTACGGAAAATGGCATTATTAATGCACTGGCACTTGATCAACGAGGCTCAATCGTTAAAATGATCAAATCTGGTACGGAGCGAAACGGCAAACGATTTAATATGGATTTGGTTTATGACTTTAAAAAATTAGTTGCGCAAGAATTAAGTACTGAAGCGTCAGCAATGTTGATTGACGAAGAGATGGGTTTTAAAGCAATCGAAGCTAAGGATTCAAACACCGGCCTTATCATGTCGTACGAGCAAACTGGGTATGACGTTGATACACCTGGCAGGTTGCCCCGATTTATTGAAAATCAATCTGCTCAAATGATGGTTCGGAAGGGTGCGGATGCATTAAAAGTGCTTTTGTACTTTAATCCTAACGATCCGGCAGAAATTCAAGCCACCAAGAAAGCGTTTGTCGAGCGGTATGGAACCGAAGCTGCGGCTGCGGACATTCCAACCTTTTTGGAAATTATTACCTATGACGATAAGATTGGTGGCAGCAAGTCTCGCGAATTTGCAAAAGCAAAGCCAGAGCTTGTTTTACGTTCCATCTCTGAATTCACAAAGCCACAGTATCACGTCGACGTTTTGAAGCTGGAAGTGCCGTTCAATCCAGATTATGTTGCTGGTTTAACGGATGCTAACGTTGACCCGGTCTATGAAGAAAAGGACGCAAAGGACTACCTCCATCAAATGAAGGGACTCGTCACTCGGCCATACATTTTCTTAAGTGCCGGTGTGCCAACGCCCGTTTTCCAAAAGGAATTACAACTTGCGTCAGAAGCTGATTCAGGATTTTCAGGAGTGCTCAGTGGGCGAGCAACCTGGATTGAAGGAATTGATGTTTACTTAAATGAGGGCGCTGACGGACTGACAAAGTGGTTGGATTCCAAAGGGAAGCAGAATATTCACGATTTAGCTTCCATTCTTAGTGAAGGTGCAAAGCCTTGGTACAGCGTCTATGGTGGCTTAGAAAATATTGATGTATTTGATGCTAAAACGGTAATCGATTAAAAATGTTTGGGGGATTTGCCACGATATATTGCATTTTGCCACTCGGATGGTACAATATATTGTGTTGAATTTAATCTAAAGGAGAGACCCCCATGCTTGTATTATCTGGAACGATCGGGGCTGGTAAAACCAGTCTTACTAATTTATTAGCGACACATTTACACAAACCTGCATTTTATGAATCCGTAGATGACAATGAAATTTTGCCATTATTTTACAAGGATCCGAAAAAATACGCCTTTTTGCTACAAATTTACTTTTTAAATAAGCGATTGGATAGCATTAAGAAAGCCGCTTCTGATGACCGCAGCATCTTAGATCGTTCTATTTTTGAGGATTCACTCCTGTTCCATTTGAATGCAGACTTAGGTCGGGCAACTAACACTGAAGTATCAATCTATGATTCACTCCTAAGCAACATGATGGAGGAATTACCGGAAGATACCCATAAGAAAAATCCTGATTTATTGATTCACATCAACATCTCGTTTGATACCATGTTGAAGAGAATTAAAAAGCGCGGACGTTCTTATGAGCAAGTTGACCAAGATCCCAGCTTATTCGAATATTATAAAGAATTAGATGAACGCTATAGTGACTGGTACGAAAACTACGATAAGTCAGATAAAATTCAAATTGATGGCGATAAGTATGATTTCGTGGAAAATCCAGGCGCACGTGGGCAAGTGCTTCAGCTAATCGATCAAAAAATTGCAACTCTGTAATTATTTGAGAAAAATTATTAAATAGCGTATGATACAGGTAATTATTAAACGCGATGTACCTAAGTAGAGTGTTAAGAGAGATAGTGGCCGGTGTGAACTATTAGACTCGAATTCCAGTACGTTAATGCGGGCAGGTAATGCTGCACGGTGAAAGCCGTTATTTTCATGAGTGTATAGGTAAGCTTTATCTATGAACTTGGGTGGTACCGCGAAGACCTTCGTCCCAATATCTGGGAGAAGGTCTTTTTTGATACCTAAAAATAAATGAAAAGAGGAAATAAGGATGTTAGATTTAAAAATGATTCGTCAAGAAACGGACTTTGTAAAAGAAAAGTTGGCTACTCGTGGGATTAAGGCAGAGGAAATTGATGAGCTCTTAGCTTTGGACCAGCAGCGTCGGGACCTTATCGTCAAGAGTGAGGGCATGAAGGCGACCAGAAATCAGGTTTCTGATGAAATTTCACAACTTAAACGCAACAAGGAAAGTGCAAACGACAAGATTGCTGAGATGCAAAAAGTCAGCAAAGATATTAAAGCGCTGGATGAAGAACTTGTTGAATTGGAAGTGAAGGTTCAAGACAAGACGTCGCGCTTACCAAATATTCCAAACGACAACGTTCCGATTGGATTGACTGAAGAGGGTAGTGTTGAACTTCGTAAATGGGGCGATATTCGTCACTTTGATTTCAAACCAAAATCTCACTGGGAGATTGGTGAAGATCTGGGAATCCTGGATTTTGAACGGGGTGCTAAGGTTTCTGGTAGTCGATTCCTGTACTACGTTGGCCAAGGAGCAAGACTTGAACGAGCACTCTACAACTTCTTCCTTGATCAAAATCAGGAGGCAGGCTTTAAAGAAGTTTTGCCGCCTTATATGGTAAATGCCGCCTCAATGTACGGAACTGGCCAATTTCCAAAATTTACCGAGGACGTTTATAAGCTTGAGGATGAGGATGAAATTTTAATTCCAACGGCTGAGGTTCCTTTGGTAAACTACTATCGCGATGAAGTGATACCAGCAGAAAAATTACCCGTGCGGTTTACAGCTTTGAGCCCAGCGTTTCGTTCAGAGGCTGGTAGTGCCGGCAAGGACACTCGAGGCCTTATTCGGTTACATCAATTTAACAAGGTCGAAATGGTTCAGTTTACGAAGCCAGAAGATTCATGGGAAGCACTTGAGATGATGACAAATCATGCTGAAGAACTTCTCAAATTATTGGGAATTCCGTATCACGTTATCACACTGACAACGAGCGACATGAGCTTCACCGCCGCAATGACTCATGACTTGGAGGTTTGGTTACCATTCCAAGATCGTTATCGTGAGATTTCAAGCTGTTCAAATACGACCGATTTTCAGGCTCGTCGTGCCCATATTCAATATCGAGATGAAAATGGTAAGCTACAATACGTAAATGCCTTAAACGGCTCAGGATTGGCAGTAGGAAGAGCAGTTGCTGCTATCTTGGAGAATTACCAGAATGAAGATGGAACTGTTACGATTCCTGAAGTACTCCGTCCATACATGGGTGGCGCAGAAATTATTACTAAGGAAGACTAAGTTATAAAATTGAATTTTGTGAGGCCCCGTTTGATTCAACAAACGGGGCCTTTTTTAGTGGGCGGAATGCTGTTAAGAAAGGCGTTTATGAATAAAAGTAACGTTTCAGTAAATCAATTTAAAAAAAGACTAGCGTTTTAAATTCAAAAAGTGTAATATATTTATTGCTGGAAGAAATGGTTTTCATTTATTGACTGAATATCTATTCAAAAAAGATTGAAAGTTTGTTGACAAGCTTTTTCCTAGATGATAAACTAGGATAGTTGTTTCGGAGATGTCGATCGTAATGTTCACCATTTTTGAGGCGTATGTACATGGAGGATTAGCTCAGTTGGGAGAGCGTCTGCCTTACAAGCAGAGGGTCACAGGTTCGAGCCCTGTATCCTCCACTTGAGCCGTTAGCTCAGTTGGTAGAGCATCTGACTTTTAATCAGAGGGTCGACAGTTCGAGACTGTCACGGCTCATTCCCAGTTTATAACACCATGCGGGTGTGGCGGAACTGGCAGACGCGCTAGATTTAGGTTCTAGTGTCTTTAATGACGTGGGGGTTCGAGTCCCTTCACCCGCACTTATACCTTATAGTTTATAATTAGGTATGCATATGCCGACTTAGCTCAGTTGGTTAGAGCGCTTCACTAGTAATGAAGAGGTCGGGCGTTCGAATCGTCTAGTCGGCATCATATGCGGAAGTAGTTCAGTGGTAGAACATCACCTTGCCATGGTGGGGGTCGCGGGTTCGAATCCCGTCTTCCGCTTTATACCAACCCTGCCGGGGTGGCGGAATTGGCAGACGCACAGGACTTAAAATCCTGCGGTCAGTGATGACCGTACCGGTTCGATCCCGGTCCTCGGCATTTTTACAATTTAATATTTTTATTATTATGCACCCATAGCGCAACTGGATAGAGTGTCTGACTACGAATCAGAAGGTTGTAGGTTCGACTCCTACTGGGTGCATTTTTTGTTGTATTCAGATAACAAAAGCGGGAAGTAGCTCAGCTTGGTAGAGCACCACGTTCGGGGCGTGGGGGTCGCAGGTTCAAATCCTGTTTTCCCGATAATGATAAAAAGTTAGAAAGCACTGGTCTTTTAGGCCGGTGCTTTTTGATTGTCCAGAAATGAACAGGTAAAACAAATTGAAAACGCTTTATTAACGGTATTTTGAATCTAAAACCGATTTTTGTGAAAAAATAATCACAAAGGGAAACCTAAAGTTACACTAGCCAACCAATTTGCTTACAATTTGGTGTGAAGTGGTGAAACCCTTATATATCATGCCTTATTAGCCTACTTATTTGGTCAAATAGTGATTTGACTTTGAAATATTGAGAACTATACTAAGATTTGTAATTGAGTTTGTGAAAGTTAAACCGCTTTCAAAACGGTTGCTCTTTACAATTCGACGAACTAATTAACAATGTTTGAAACGATCCACAACAAACCCCACCTTCAGTATTTTTAAAACAAATTATGAAAGCGATTTAATTGTCCACGTTTTAAATAATTGCAAGGAGGAAATTTTCATGGCAGATAAAATTAGTGGCTCAGATGCAGTCCTCAAAGTCATTTAAGACTGGGGCGTTAATCACATTTACGGGTTACCAGGTGGCTCATTTGATTCAACAATGAACGCTATCCATAATCAAAAAGATCATTTCAATTATATCCAGGTACGTCACGAAGAGGCTGGTGCTATTGCAGCTTCTGCAGATTATAAGTACACAGGCAAAATTGGTGTCTGCTTCGGTTCAGCTGGCCCTGGTGCCGTTCATTTGATGAATGGTTTATACGATGCAAAGATTGACCGTATTCCATTATTGGCAATCGTTGCTCAAGTTCCTACATCTCGCATGAACATGGATTTCTTCCAAGCTACTGATGAAGAGCCAATGTTTGATGATGTTTCTGTTTGGAACAGAACCGCTATGACTGCAGAAAGTCTTCCACAAATGGCTGACGAAGCAATTCGTCAAGCATATGAGAAGAAGGGTGTCGCTGTTTTGACCATTCCTAAGGACTTAGGCTGGGCAGAAATTGATGATACTTACGTTTCAAATGCTAAGTCACAAGTTACGCCTCTTTATCCAGACCCAACTCCAGAAAGTGTTTCTGAAGCAACTAAGTTAATCAAAGATGCAAAATCACCAATGATTTACTTTGGTTTAGGTGCCAAAGATTCAGAAGAAGAATTAAAGGCTGTTTCAGAAAAATTCCACATGCCTCTTGTTTCTTCAGTACTAGCAAAGGGTATCTTGGATGAAGATTATCCAGCATACTTAGGGTCAACCGGACGTGTTGCTCCTAAACCAGGTTCAGAAGCTGGATTCAGTACTGACTTAATTCTTTGGGTTGGTAACGATTCTCCATTTAGTATCTTCCTATTCAATAAGAAAGCTAAAGTTATTCAAATTGATATTGAAAGCGAAAAATTAGGCAAACGTCGCTCAGCTGATGTTGCTATGTTGACTGACTCAAAGAAGGCCTTGAAGGCAATTCTTGATGCCGGTGAAGACAAACCAGCTTCAGACTTCTACAATGCATATATTGCTAACAAGAAGAACTGGACTGAATGGCAAGACAGCTTCAAAGACAGCGATGAGAGTCCTGTTCGTCCAGAACCAATCTTTGACGTTATTAACAAGACTGCTAGCGATAAGGCCGTATTCAGTGTTGATGTCGGTAACGTTAACATCAACTTCGAACGTCTAATTGATATGCACAGTGACCAAAAGTGGAGTACTTCAGGTAAGTACGCAACTATGGGCTGGGGTGTTCCAGCATCTATTGCTGCCAAAGTTAACTATCCAGACCGCGACGTTTACAGTCTAAGTGGTGATGGTGGTTTCGCAATGCTTACGGAAGAAATCTTAACTCAGGTTAAGTATAATTTACACATCGTGAACGTTGTCTTCAGTAACTCAACTTTAGGTTACATTGAAGCAGAACAACGTGACGATACTCACCAACCACAATCAGGTACTGAAATTGCTGATACCGACTGGGCAAAGGTTGCTGAAGGTTTAGGTGCCGTTAGCTTTACTGCTCGCAACAAGGCTGAGTTCCAGAAGGCTATTGATGAAGCTGCTAAGACTGACAAGCCAGTTGTTATTGACGTCAAATTAACACACAAGATGCCATTTACTACTGAGCACATGTTTATCGACCCATCATGGCAAGATAAGAAACAAGTCGATGAGTTTGTTAAAACATATGATGCACAAGCTTTGAAGCCATTAAGCTACTTCTTGAAGCAAGCTGCAGCTAAATAACAATCGATTAAAATGATGATTGTACCCGGGAAAGTTGAATTTTCGTTTTGGAAATTCAGCTTTTCTATTACATAAAATTAATTTGGGAGGGATAAAGATGCAAGTTGACTACTTGAGTGATGATGAAACCTTAAAAGGTCAAACTAAACCAGAGACAGTTCTCGTACTTGGCTTTTTTGACGGCGTCCATCGTGGCCATCAACACGTTATTCAAACAGCACGCAAATTGGCCAATAAATATCACTTACCGTTATCCGTGATGACGTTTGATCAGCATCCTTCCCAAATTTTTAAAACAGCATCTTCCGAAAACTTTAGGTATCTGAATACGGTCGACCAAAAAGTTACGCAAATGGAAAAGAACAAGGTTGATTGCTTATACATTACGAAGTTCACGAAAAAATTTGCAAGCCTATCACCCCAGCAATTTGTTGATCAATACATTGTGCAGTTAAATGCCAAACTGGTCGTGGTTGGATTTGATTACACGTTTGGGGCGGGTGCTAGCGCAACGGGCGATGACTTAAGAGGCTATTCTCATCAGCAGTTTGATGTGAAAGTGGTGCATAAATTGACGCATACGGATGTGAAAGTGAGCTCAACTCGAATTAGAGCGTTGATCAAGGCTGGTAAAGTTGAACTGGCAAACACCTTGTTAGGATATAAATATGAGACAAATGGTCGGCTAATCAAGACTCCAGATGGTCAATATGGCATTGAATTAACGAACTCATTGCAGCAAATTCCGACCGCTGGTAGGTTTGAGTGTCAGATGCTGTACGGCAAACGACCGCTGTCGGTGTTTGTGGAAATTAGCGCTAAGGACGGCCTCCTAATCATTAAGAATCAAAAAATGGTAGACGCCATCAACGTGAAGCAAAATCAATTAGTGAGTCTTAAATGGTTGAAATTAATTTCTGAAAGTTCAGCGATGACTCGTCGTCAGCATTTGTTTGAAATATCAAATTAAGACGATTATATATAGAAGAAAGACAAACTTTTTTGGGTTCACTCAAGAAATGGTTTGTCTTTTTAATTGTCGGTTAAATTTCAGTCCTATTTCTTTGCATTTTTGGAAAACATTCGTATAATAATAGTCAACATTAGTCAAACAAAAGTTGGGAGGGAATAACGTGCAGGGTCAGAACATTTCCGATATTATCGAAAAGTATCTGAAGCAAATTTTGGCGGATTCCGAGCAGGTTGAGATTAGTCGTTCCGAAATTGCTAATCTATTCAATGTTGTTCCATCTCAGATTAACTATGTTATGAAGACTCGTTTTACGATTCAAAATGGGTACATCGTTGAAAGTAAACGAGGCGGTGGCGGTTACATCCGTATCGAAAAAGTGAATTTGCTGGATGATGTAGGTGTAATCGATTCCTTAATTGGGACGATTGGGGAATCCATTTCTCAGAGAGATGGGCTCGCAATTGTGCAAAATTTGTACAATAATGAAGTTGTAAACAGGCGAGAGGCCAATTTAATTTTAGCGGCTATTGATAAGCAAACTTTGGCAGCGGACGATCGCATGCAGGAAAATAGTTTTAGAGCGCGAATTTTGATTGGAATTTTGAATCATTTACGTTACGAGAGCTAAGGAAGAGAGGATTTTATATGGATAATTTATTTACTCCCAGCGCTAAAAGCGTTTTGGTATTGGCTCAAGAACAAGCAAAGTACTTTAAGCATCAAGCAGTTGGGACAGAACACCTCTTACTTGCCCTGACAATTGAAAAAAATGGGATTGCAAATCGGGTCCTAGATCAGTTTTCCATTACCGAAGATGATGTGAGAGAAGAGATTGAACGGTTTACTGGCTATGGAACAATGACCAGCGTCAGCAAGGAATCTTACTTACCATATTCACCAAAGGCCAAGGATATTCTTGCTCTTGCTGGAGAAGAAGCTAAACGATTGGGAGCAACAAAAATTGGAACAGAACACCTTTTGCTGGCCCTCTTAAGCGATGAAACAATTTTGTCGTCTCGAATTTTAATGAATTTAAACTTAGATTTGACTCAGACTCGTCGGGTCATTTTACGTAAATTGGGTGTTAGCGAAACACAAGCAAAACGAAAGAGCAATCAGCGTCAGCGCAAGCAACAGGGTGGAACACCAACCTTGGACTCTTTGGCACGTGATTTAACCCAAATGGCCAAAGAGGATCGAATGGATCCAACGGTTGGCCGTGCTAAGGAAGTTAAGCGGGTCATCCAGATTCTAAGTCGCCGAACCAAGAACAACCCCGTTTTAATTGGGGAACCTGGTGTTGGTAAAACAGCGATTGCTGAAGGACTTGCGCAAAAGATTATTGCGGGCGACGTTCCGGAAGACATGCAGCAAAAACGATTAATGATGCTTGATATGGGATCATTGGTTGCTGGAACTAAGTATCGTGGTGAGTTTGAGGATCGCCTCAAGAAGGTCATTGATGAAATTTACAATGATGGCCAAGTCATTCTATTTATTGATGAATTACACACGTTAATTGGTGCTGGTGGGGCTGAAGGTGCAATTGATGCCTCGAACATTCTGAAGCCGGCGTTAGCGCGAGGCGAACTTCAAACTATTGGTGCAACAACACTTGATGAATATCAAAAGTACATTGAGTCTGATGCTGCCTTGGAGCGTCGTTTTGCGACGGTTCAGGTGGATGAGCCAACGGAAGATGAAACGGTTGAAATTTTGCACGGGCTAAGACCAAGATATGAGGATCATCATCACGTCAACATTTCTGACGATGCCTTGAATCAAGCTGTTAAACTCTCTAGCCGCTATATTAGTGACCGATTCCTGCCTGATAAAGCAATCGATTTAATGGACGAAGCAGCTGCAAAGGTTCGTATTGACCATATGGGACAACCAAGTAAGCTGTCTAAACAAGAAGATGAATTAAGCGATTTGCACGATAAGCGCGAGGCTGCTATCTTAGATCAAGCTTTTGAAAAGGCTGCTGAAATTCGTGATCAAGAAGTGAAACTCGAAGCTAAGATTCAAAAGAAGCAAGAACGAGCAGCAAAACAAAATGATGAAGGCCAAAACTACTCACTGACTGTCAGTGCTGAGGATGTGGCCGAAGTCGTTGCTGAATGGACAGGAGTTCCAATTACGCAACTTCAGAAGAGCGAAAGCGACAGACTCATTAATTTGGAATCAGTTCTCCACAAACGAGTGATTGGACAAGAAGAGGCTGTTTCGGCGGTTTCTCGTGCCATTCGACGTGCGCGAAGTGGTCTGAAGGATCCGAATCGTCCAATTGGGTCATTTATGTTCCTTGGCCCCACTGGTGTCGGAAAAACGGAACTTGCCAAAGCCTTGGCTGAAGCAATGTTTGGTTCAGAAGACAACATGATTCGAGTTGATATGAGTGAATATATGGAAAAGTATTCAACTAGTCGATTGATTGGCTCAGCGCCAGGATACGTTGGGTATGATGAGGGTGGACAATTAACGGAAAAAGTTCGCCAAAAGCCATACTCAGTTGTGCTATTTGATGAAGTTGAAAAGGCTCATCCTGATGTCTTCAACATTTTGCTCCAAGTTCTTGATGATGGATTCCTAACTGATTCAAAGGGTCGCCGTGTTGATTTCCGGAACACGATTTTAATCATGACGTCTAATCTCGGGGCAACGTTGCTACGAGACGAAAAGACAGTTGGATTTGGTGCTGAGGATAAGGCTGGCGATTATAAGGCAATGGCTGATACCATTAAGCAACAATTGAAACAGTCATTCCGTCCCGAGTTCTTAAACCGAATTGATGAAACAGTTATTTTCCATTCATTGAACAAAAAAGAACTTCACCAGATTGTGAAGTTGATGACCAAGAACATTATTAACCGCATCACGAATCAAGGAATTGCAGTTAAGATTACGCCCGCTGCAATTGATGTCATTGCGGGGGCTGGGTTTGACCCAGAGTACGGTGCCCGTCCAATTCGACGTGCATTACAAACGAAGCTGGAAGATAAGCTTAGTGAGGAATTGTTAAGTGGCCGATTGAAGGCGACTGATCAAGTCACAATCGGAGCTAGACAGGGCGACATTACCATTACGGTAAAGGAACCAAAGGCTAAAACCGATAAAGGGAATCAACCAGTGACAAGCAAATAATAGGAGGGCTGAGACAATTGTCTCGGCCTTTTTTATGGAGGAAATTAGGATACAAACTAAAAAAGTAGACTATATTGTAATCGGCGGGGGATCTGGAGGCATTGCGTCAGCTAATCGTGCAGCTGAACGAGGCGCAAGCGTTCTGCTTTTTGAACCAAACCAAATTGGTGGGACCTGCGTCAACGTTGGGTGTGTTCCTAAGAAAGTTATGTGGCAGGCGGCCAATCTAATCTTGGATGAAAAATTAGCCCCAGATTATGGCTTTAGTGAACCTGCAATGACGCTTAATTTTGACCAATTTGTGGCAAACCGATCAGCTTATATTGACCGGATACACACTAGCTACTTTAACGGATTGGACCATAATGGGGTTATTCATTTAAAGCAGGCAGCAACCTTTGTGGATGGCCATACTGTGGAGTCGAATGGTGAACGATATACAGCTTCTCACATATTGATTGCGACTGGGAGCCGACCAAATCGTCCTGATATTGTTGGTGGCAACTTAGGAATCACTTCTGAAGACTTCTTTAGTCTAACCAAATTACCAAAACGGATTACCGTTGTGGGTAGCGGCTATATTGCAACTGAATTTGCTGGACTGCTTCATTTACTAGGAAGCGATGTGACAATTCTTTCCCGCCATCAAAGCCTACTGCCGACATTTGATCAAATCATTTCTGAAAATATTACGGCCCAATATCGAGATTCTGTGTCACTGCTAACGGGAGATGAGGCCGTCTCTGTTAATAAAGCAAACGGGGCGTTAGAAATCAAAACACAATCGGGTCGAACAGTTGAAACAGATCAAATCATTTGGGCAATTGGTCGAACACCGTATACTGCAAGCTTAAATTTAGAGAAGACGAATGTGCAGGTTGACGAAGCGGGCGCCATTACCGTTGATAAATATCAGAAAACGACGGCTGATGGAATTTATGCGGTCGGGGATGTCGTTAATTTAAAGAACCTGACGCCAGCTGCCATCGCGGCAGGTCGACGATTATCTGAAAGACTGTTTAACCAACAAACTGACAGTTACTTAGACTATTCGCAGATTCCAACGGTTGTGTTTACGCATCCAGAGATTGGAAGCGTGGGCTTAACGGAGGCGGAAGCGGTACACCAATTTGGTGCCAAACAGGTTCGAGTTTATGAGTCAAACTTTACGCCAATGAGGGATGCACTATCTGAGTCCAGTCAAAAAAGTCATTTCAAACTAGTGTGTGCTGGCGCTGACGAGCGAGTTGTTGGCTTACACGGGATTGGTGAAGGGATGAGTGAATTATTGCAGGGATTCAGCGTTGCAATCAGAATGGGTGCGACGAAACAGGATTTTGACCAAACGGTTGCAATCCATCCCACTCAGGCTGAAGAATTTGTCACGATGCGTGGCGGTCGAGCTGGCAAGGGGTCGTAGTTAAATGCTTGACAGTTAATGATTGAACGAGTATTATATCGTCTGTATGTAACTGTGACTGAAATTAACATCAACGATCTATTGTCCGTTGGCGTTACTATAAAGACCAAAAGTAAGAGAGATCTTATTTTTGGATTTTTTTTGCCCATTTTTGGGTCAAATATGCATTTGTAATCAAAATGTAATATTTGATTGGGGGTTTCGTCGCAGAATAATTTGGAGAGGTGAACAACTTGGCAGGACACTTAGTTAAATACGGGAAACACCGTACCCGTCGTAGTTATGCCCGAATCAAGGAAGTCCTTGATTTACCTAACCTAATCGAAATTCAAACCAATTCTTATAATTGGTTCTTGGATGAAGGTTTGCGGGAAATGTTTGAAGACATCATGCCAATCGATGATTTCCAAGGAAATCTTTCGTTAGAATTCGTTGATTATCAATTGTTGGAACCGAAGTACACTGCTGATGAAGCGCGGGAACATGACGCTAATTACTCAGCACCACTTCATGTCACTTTACGTTTAACAAACCACGAAACCGGCGAAATCAAGTCTCAAGATGTTTTCTTTGGCGATTTTCCATTAATGAGGGAACAAGGAACTTTCATTATTAATGGTGCCGAACGAGTCATCGTTTCTCAATTAGTCCGTTCTCCAGGTGTTTATTTTAATGAAGATAAAGATAAAAATGGTCGTACTATTTTTGGTACAACCTTAATTCCTAACCGTGGTGCATGGCTCGAATTTGAGACAGATGCCAAGGATATTTCGTATGTCCGAATTGATCGAACTCGTAAGATTCCAATGACTGAATTGGTTCGTGCGTTAGGATTCGGCTCAGATGACGAAATTATCTCAATGTTGGGCGATAATGAAAGTCTTGGCTTAACACTTGAAAAAGATGTTCATAAGAATACTGATGATTCACGAGTTGAAGAGTCTCTAAAAGATATTTATGAGCGTCTACGTCCTGGCGAGCCCAAGACTGCTGACTCATCACGTAGTCTTTTGACTGCACGTTTCTTTGATCCAAAGCGTTACGATATGGCTCCTGTTGGTCGTTATAAGACAAACAAGAAGTTAGCATTGAAGAATCGTTTATTGGGCTTAACTTTAGCTGAAACATTGGCTGATCCAGATACTGGTGAAGTATTGGCTCAAAGTGGCACATTAATTGATAAGGACTTGTTGAAGACGTTAACGCCATATTTGGAACGTGACGACTTTAAGACAGTTACTTATACGCCTTCAGATCAAGCTGTTGTGACAGCACCTATGGATCTTCAGATTATTAAAGTTCAATCACCTGATGATCCAGAACGTGCTATTCCAGTTATTGGAAATGGCAACATTGACTTGAAATACAAACATGTGACCCCAGCTGATATTATTGCTGCCATCAATTACTTCTTTGATTTACAAGAAGGCATTGGTAACACAGATGATATTGATCACTTGGGTAATCGTCGAATTCGTTCTGTTGGTGAATTACTACAGAACCAATTTAGAATTGGTCTTTCTCGTATGGAACGTGTTGTTCGTGAGAGAATGTCAATTCAAGATGCTTCTACTGTGACCCCACAACAATTGATTAATATTCGACCTGTTGTGGCTTCAATCAAAGAATTCTTTGGTTCATCACAATTGTCTCAATTCATGGACCAAACGAATCCGCTTGGAGAATTGACTCATAAGCGTCGTTTGTCTGCCTTAGGACCTGGTGGTTTAACTCGTGATCGTGCCGGATATGAAGTTCGAGACGTTCACTACACTCATTATGGTCGTATGTGTCCAATTGAAACTCCTGAAGGTCCTAACATTGGTTTGATTAACAGTCTTTCCAGTTATGCCCGAATTAACAAGTATGGTTTTATTGAAACACCATACCGTCGTGTCAGTTGGGATACCCATAAAGTTACTGACCGAATCGATTATTTAACTGCTGATGAAGAAGATAACTTCGTTGTTGCACAGGCGAACTCTCCATTAAATGATGATGGTTCATTTGTTAACGACGTCGTTATGGCGCGTGCAAAGTCAGAAAACATTGAAACTACTCTTGATAACATTGATTACATGGATGTTTCGCCTAAGCAAGTTGTTTCTGTTGCGACTGCATGTATTCCTTTCTTGGAAAACGATGATTCAAACCGTGCCTTAATGGGTGCTAATATGATGCGTCAGGCCGTTCCATTGGTTGACCCACATTCACCTTTAGTTGGTACTGGTATTGAATATAAGGCTGCTCATGATTCCGGTGTTGCTTTAATTGGTAAACATGACGGAACTGTTGAATATGTCGATGCACGAGAAATTCGTGTTCGTCGTGAAGATGGCGTCCTAGATAAATACAAGCTAATGAAATTCCAACGTTCAAACGGTGGTAAGAACTATAACCAACGTCCAATCGTTAAAGTTGGAGACCACGTTGATGCTGATGAAGTGTTAGCAGATGGTCCTTCAATGGAGGGCGGCGAACTTGCTTTAGGTCAAAACCCATTAGTTGCCTTTATGACTTGGCAAGGATATAACTTTGAAGATGCCATTGCCATTAACGAACGTCTTGTTAAAGATGATGTTTATACTTCAATTCATATTGAAGAATATGAATCAGAAGCTCGTGATACAAAGCTCGGACCTGAGGAAATGACCCGTGAAATTCCTAACGTTGGTGAAGATGCACTTAAGAACCTTGATGAAGAGGGAATTATCCGCATTGGCGCCGAGGTTCAGGACGGTGATATCCTAGTTGGTAAAGTAACGCCTAAGGGTGTGACCGAGTTATCAGCTGAGGAACGTCTTCTTCATGCAATCTTTGGTGAAAAAGCCCGCGAAGTCCGTGATACATCACTTCGGGTTCCTCATGGTGGTGGCGGTATTATTCAAAACGTCCGAATTTTCACTCGTGAAAATGGTGATGAACTATCACCTGGCGTTAACATGATGGTTCGTGTCTACATCGCTCAAAAGCGTAAGCTTCAAGTTGGTGACAAGATGGCCGGACGTCATGGTAATAAAGGAACTGTTTCGGTTGTAATTCCTGAAGAGGATATGCCTTATATGCCAGATGGAACGCCAATTGATATCATGTTGAGCCCAATGGGTGTTCCTTCACGTATGAATATCGGACAAGTTCTTGAAATTCATTTAGGTATGGCCGCTCGTAAGCTTGGCGTTCATATGGCAACCCCCGTCTTTGATGGTGCCCAAGATTCTGATATTTGGGGCGCTGTTAAGGAAGCTGGAATGGCTGATGATGCTAAGACAGTTCTCTACGATGGTCGTACTGGTGAAGCCTTTGACAAACGAGTTGCCGTTGGTGTTATGCACTATATGAAACTCGCTCACATGGTTGACGATAAGATTCATGCTCGTTCAATCGGACCTTACTCATTAGTGACACAACAACCATTAGGTGGTAAAGCACAATTTGGTGGACAGCGTTTCGGTGAAATGGAAGTTTGGGCACTTGAAGCTTATGGTGCTGCTTACACACTCCAAGAAATCTTGACTTACAAGTCTGATGATGTTGTTGGTCGTGTGAAGACTTATGAAGCAATCGTCAAGGGTGAACCAATTCCTAAGCCAGGTGTTCCAGAATCATTCCGAGTGCTTGTCAAAGAATTACAATCCCTAGGTCTTGATATGAAAGTTCTAGATGCTGATGATAAAGAAATTGAACTTCGTGATATGGATGATGACGATGATGATGTTGTGAACGTAGATGCTTTAAGCAAATATGCCGAACAACAAGCTGAACAAAAACAGCAAGCTGCTGATACTGAGGCCGCAACTAAAGCCAGTGCAGAGCAAGCTACTAACGAATCCAACACGAATACTAAAGACTAAAAAGGGAGGTCGATTCTTTGGTCGATGTAAATAAGTTCGAAAGCATGCAAATTGGCCTTGCTTCTCCAGATAAGATCCGTAGTTGGTCTTATGGCGAAGTGAAGAAGCCTGAAACTATCAACTATCGAACGTTGAAACCTGAAAAAGATGGACTATTCGATGAACGAATCTTTGGTCCAACTAAAGATTGGGAATGTGCCTGTGGTAAGTACAAACGGATCCGTTATAAGGGTGTTGTTTGTGATCGCTGTGGTGTAGAAGTTACTCGTTCTAAAGTTCGTCGTGAACGAATGGGACATATTGAGCTTGCTGCCCCAGTTACTCACATCTGGTACTTCAAGGGTATCCCAAGTCGAATGGGACTTGTCTTGGATATGAGCCCAAGAGCACTAGAAGAGATTATCTACTTTGCATCATACGTTGTTATTAATCCTGGTAACACGCCATTAGAGAAGAAACAACTTCTTTCTGAACGTGATTATCGTGATAAGAAACTTGAGTATGGTAACAAGTTTGAAGCCGAAATGGGTGCAAACGCCATTCGTAAGCTTCTTAATGATGTTGATTTGGAAAAAGAAGTTACCGAACTTAAGGAAGAGCTTAAAGAAGCTACTGGACAAAAACGGACTCGTGCCGTTCGTCGTTTGGACATCCTTGAAGCCTTCGTTACATCAGGTAACAAGCCGGAGTGGATGGTCATGGATACTGTTCCAGTTATCCCACCGGATCTTCGACCAATGGTTCAATTGGAGGGTGGCCGTTTTGCCACTTCTGACCTGAATGACTTGTACCGTCGAGTTATTAACCGTAACAACCGACTCAAACGTTTATTAGACTTGCATGCTCCTGGAATTATCGTTCAAAATGAAAAACGGATGCTCCAAGAAGCCGTTGATGCTTTGATTGATAATGGTCGTCGTGGCCGTCCAGTTGCTGGTCCAGGTAACCGTCCATTGAAGTCTCTTTCACATATGTTGAAAGGGAAGCAAGGACGATTCCGTCAAAACCTTCTTGGAAAGCGGGTTGACTACTCAGGCCGTTCAGTTATTGATGTGGGACCTTCACTTCGTATGAACCAAATGGGTCTACCCGTTCCAATGGCAATGGAATTATTCAAACCATTTATCATGAAGGAACTTGTTAAACGTAACTTAGCTTCAAACATCAAGAATGCTAAACGCAAAATTGATCATGAAGATGAGGATGTCTTTACGGTTCTAGAAGATGTGATTAAGGAACATCCAGTGTTACTTAACCGAGCACCTACTCTTCACCGTTTGGGTATTCAAGCTTTCGAACCCGTTTTAGTTAGTGGTAAGTCTATGCGTCTTCATCCATTGGCTTGTGAAGCTTACAATGCCGATTTTGATGGGGATCAAATGGCTATTCACGTTCCTTTATCTGATGAAGCTCAAGCAGAAGCTCGTTTGCTAATGCTTGCCGCACATCATATTTTGGCACCTAAAGACGGAAAGCCAGTTGTGACGCCTTCTCAAGATATGGTTATTGGTAACTACTACCTAACTATGGAAGAAGCCGGTCGTGAAGGCGAAGGAATGATTTTCAAGGATGGTAATGAAGCTGTTCTTGCCTATCGCAATGGTTTGGTTCACTGGCATTCACGTGTTGGTATTCAAACTTCTGCGCTTGAAACAAAACCATTTACAGACGAACAACGTTCAAAGATCTTGATGACAACCGTTGGTAAGATTATTTTTAATAATATTCTTCCTGGTTCATTCCCATATTTGAACGAACCAACAAACACTAACTTGAATGGTTATGTACCTGATAAGTATTTCTTAGATAAGGGTGAAGACATTCATGATTATCTAAAGAACGCTGAAATCGTCTTACCATTTAAGAAGGGATTCTTGAGTGACATCATTGCTGAAGTCTACAAGCAGTACAAGGTGACTGAAACGTCATTACTATTGGACCGCATGAAAGACTTAGGCTATGACGAATCGACGCAATCTGGTTTGACAGTTGGTATTTCAGATATTACCGAAGTTAAAGAAAAGCCAGCAATCATTGAGGCAGCTCATAAACAGGTTTCTACTGTAACGAAGCAATTCCGTCGTGGCTTGATCACAAACCAAGAACGTTATGAACGTGTTATTGGAATTTGGAATGACGCCAAGGATGATTTGCAAGATAAGTTAATTCATAATTTCGATCAACAGAACCCAATCTTTATGATGAGTGACTCTGGTGCTCGTGGTAACATTTCAAACTTTACTCAGCTTGCCGGTATGCGTGGCTTAATGGCCGCTCCTAACGGTGAAATCATGGAACTTCCTATTACTGCGAACTTCCGTGAGGGTCTCTCTGTGTTGGAAATGTTTATCTCAACCCATGGTGCCCGTAAAGGTATGACCGATACGGCCTTGAAGACTGCTAACTCAGGTTACTTAACCCGACGTTTAGTCGATGTTGCGCAAGACGTCATTGTTCGTGAAGTTGACTGTGGTACTGACAGAGGTTTGAAGATTAGTGCTGTTCTTGATGGAAATGAATTAATTGAACCACTTTATGACCGTATGTTGGGTCGTTATACGATGAAGTCAGTCGTAGATCCTAAGAGTGGCGACATTATTATTGGTAAGAACGAAATGATTGATGAAGACATTGCACAAAAGATTGTCGATGCCGGAATTGAAGAAGTAACAATTCGTTCAGCCTTTACTTGTAACACTGTCCATGGTGTTTGTGAGCATTGTTATGGCCGTAACATGGCTACTGGTGACGAGGTTGAAGTTGGAGAAGCAGTTGGTACTGTTGCTGCTCAATCAATCGGTGAACCCGGTACTCAATTAACCATGCGTAACTTCCATACCGGTGGTGTTGCCGGAAACGAAGATATTACCCAAGGACTTCCCCGAATTCAAGAAATTTTTGAATCACGTAATCCAAAAGGTAAGGCTGAGATTACTGAAGTTACTGGTGTGGTTGAATCTATCGAGGAAAACCCAGCAGAACGAACAAAGGACGTTACCATTAAGGGTGAATCAGATACTCGTTCATACACATTACCAATTAACGCTCGTTTACGAGTTGCTGAGGGCGATACCATTCGTCGTGGTTATGCGTTAAACGAAGGTTCAATTGATCCTAAGGAATTAATCCGAGTTCGTGATGTTCTTTCAACGGAAAATTACTTGCTTCATGAAGTTCAAAAGGTTTACCGTATGCAAGGTGTGACTATCTTAGATAAGCACGTTGAGATTATGGTTCGTCAGATGCTTCGTAAGGTAAGAATTATGGATCCCGGTGATACTGATGTATTACCTGGTACGTTGATGGATATTGCAGATTTCAAAGACGATAACTACAAGACTTTGATTTCTGGTGGCATTCCAGCAACTGCTCGTCCAGTTATTCTAGGAATTACTAAGGCTGCTCTTGAAACGAATAGTTTCTTGTCAGCTGCATCATTCCAGGAAACAACCCGAGTACTTACTGATGCTGCTATTCGCGGTAAGAATGATCCACTTGTTGGATTGAAAGAAAATGTTATTATCGGTAAGATTATTCCTGCAGGTACTGGTATGCCAGCCTACAGAAATATCGAGCCTAAAGAAGCTGGTGACTCGTCTACGGAAGGTGTTTATTCAATTAATGAATTAGAACGCCGGATGAAGGCTGAGGAAGCAGAACAAAATAAATAATTTCGAAAAAGCATCTAGGAAATTTTCCTAGATGCTTTTTTTAGTGGAGAAAAATATTGAACAAAATATATGAAGCCGTCAAATGAGGGATAAACGGAATTTTTGGATTAGTGGAATAGAATTTGAAATGAACGAGGGCAGATAAACAAGCGATTAAGATAATGCTCGTTGTTAACGTTAGTCCGTCAATCCAAAAGATGATGAACATGATGTCGATATCAGCTCCACCCATTTGAGAGATATACTTGCCAAATGGCTGAAAGATGAGCCAAGCAATGAGGAGAGCGAGAAATAGGCCTAGCTGGAATGACGTGAAAAGATTGTAAAGAGATGAGTTAATAAATAATATCGCGAGTAACCAAGTTGGAACCATCATCGAATCACAATCAAAGAGACTAAGCGCTAGCAGTAGAAACATGGAACTAGTTAAAAATAAGTTAGCAAGACTAAACGGAAAAGTTATCATTGCAGATGAAATAACGCCACCAGAGAACTCGATAAGGAACGATCGGAATCCAATTGGGTTGTAGCAGCTTCGACAACGGCCATGACAGTAGAGATACCCGAAGATTGGAGTGAGTTCCAACGGTGTTAACTTCTTTAAGCATGCGACACAATGAGATGGTGGGAAAACGATGGATTCTTGGCGGGAAAGTCTGTCTACTGTTGCATATATAAAAGAAGACATGGCGCTTCCAAAAATAAAAAGCAAAAAACGTAAATAGAATATCAAATAATCACCTCATTGATAAAATACGAAAAGGAATCGTTGATGTATTATTGACACACTTTAAATGCCGTGGTATTCTTTTAAAGGTGCTTTTTGTAGATAGGTTCCTGCATTATGCAGTCATGCTGACTGAAAACATTGCACATTAATTGAAACACGCAGGTCTTTTATTTTTGTTTTGAAATGAACCGCCTGGATGTGTGGACTTAAAATCATATACGGAAAAGAAAGGAGGACTCTTAGATGCCTACAATTAACCAATTGGTTCGTAAAGGTCGTAAATCTAGAAGTTCTAAATCAAATGCCCCAGCTTTAAACTTTGGGTATAACAGTTACAAGAAGAAGCAAGTTTCAAATCCAGCCCCACAAAAACGTGGTGTTGCTACTCGTGTTGGAACGATGACACCAAAGAAGCCTAACTCAGCTTTACGTAAGTATGCTCGTGTCCGTCTTTCTAACTTAATTGAAGTAACTGCATATATTCCTGGTATTGGTCACAACTTGCAAGAACATAGTGTTGTTTTAATTCGTGGTGGCCGTGTTAAGGATTTACCTGGTGTACGTTATCACGTTATCCGTGGTGCTTTAGATACTGCCGGTGTTGAAGATCGTCGTCAAAGCCGTTCTAAGTATGGTACCAAGAAGCCTAAGGAATAAATTAAATTAAAATGACCTGAAGTGCATTGCGAAGACGATGACTTCAGTCGATTGATACGAGGAGGATATATAGATGCCAAGAAAAGGAAACGTACAAAAACGTGAAGTCCTTCCTGATCCAATTTACAATTCAAAGATGGTTACTCGTTTGATTAACCACTTGATGATGGATGGACGTCGTGGAACTGCATCACAAATTTTATATGGTGCATTTGACTTAATCAAGAAGGAAACAAACAATGACCCCGTTGAAGTGTTCGATGAGGCTATGAAGAATGTTATGCCAGTATTGGAAGTTAAAGCTCGCCGTGTTGGTGGTTCTAACTACCAAGTTCCTATTGAAGTTCGACCGGATCGTCGTTCAACATTGGCTTTACGTTGGATTGTTAACTACTCACGTTCACGTGGAGAGCATACAATGACTGAACGTTTAGGTCGCGAAATCATGGATGCTGCAAATAACACAGGTGCTTCTGTTAAGAAGCGTGAAGACACGCATAAAATGGCAGATGCTAACCGTGCCTTTGCTCACTATCGTTGGTAAAATCAGCCTCGATGTCGTAGTAAAGTACCAGGGATGTTTCTTCATTTAATGCAATAAGCATAACTGGAAGATTACGAAAATTGAGGGAGATGGCTATAGCAATCATGGTATGGCCATCTTTTTTAACAAAGTTAATTAATTGAGAGGAGTTACACACTTAACATGGCTAATACACGAGCATTTCCGCTAGAAAAAACACGGAATATCGGAATTATGGCACATATCGATGCCGGTAAGACGACAACTACTGAACGTATTTTGTACTACACTGGTAAAATTCATAAAATTGGTGAAACCCATGATGGTGCTTCACAAATGGACTGGATGGCCCAAGAACAAGAACGTGGTATTACGATCACCTCAGCTGCTACAACAGCTGAATGGAAGGGTCACCGAGTTAACATTATCGATACCCCAGGTCACGTTGACTTTACTGTTGAAGTTGAACGTTCACTTCGAGTATTAGATGGTGCTATCGCCGTTCTTGATGCGCAAGCAGGTGTTGAACCTCAAACTGAAACAGTTTGGCGTCAGGCTTCTGACTACAACGTTCCCCGTATCGTTTTCGTTAACAAGATGGATAAGATTGGTGCAGACTTTGACTTTTCTGTAAGATCAATTGGTGACCGTTTACAAGCTAATGCACATGCTGTGCAAATGCCAATCGGTGCCGAAGATAACTTCGAAGGTGTCATTGATCTTATCGAAATGAAGGCTGACCTTTATGACGAAGATGAATTAGGAACTGAATGGGACACAGTTGATGTTCCTGATGACTATAAAGAAGAAGCACAAAAACGTCGCGATTCACTTGTTGAAGCAGTTGCTGACGTTGATGATGACATCATGGAGAAGTATCTTGAAGGTACTGAAATTACAAATGATGAACTCAAAGCTGCTATTCGTAAGGCAACACTTGATCTTGAATTCTTCCCAGTGTTAGCTGGTTCAGCATTCAAGAACAAAGGTGTTCAAATGATGATGGATGCGGTTATTGATTACTTACCATCACCATTGGATGTTCGTCCATACAATGCCACTGATCCAGCAACTGACGAAGCAATCGAGCTTCGTGCTGATGATGATGCTAGCTTTGCTGCATTAGCATTTAAGGTTGCAACCGACCCATTCGTTGGTCGTTTAACTTATATTCGTGTTTACCAAGGTTCACTAGAATCTGGTTCATACGTTTTAAACGCAACCAAGGACAAGCGTGAGCGTGTTGGTCGTTTACTTCAAATGCATTCAAATCACCGTCAAGAGATTCCTGAAGTATTCTCAGGTGATATTGCAGCTGCTATTGGTTTGAAGAACACAACAACTGGTGACTCACTTACTAGTGTTGACCGTCCTCTTCATCTTGAATCAATGGAATTCCCTGACCCAGTTATTCAGGTTGCCGTTGAACCTAAGACGAAAGCCGATCAGGATAAGATGAACAACGCTTTACAAAAGCTATCTGAAGAAGATCCTACATTTAAAGCTGAAACTAACCCTGAAACTGGCGAAACTTTGATTGCTGGTATGGGAGAACTTCATTTGGACATTATCATTGACCGTATGAAACGTGAATTTAAGGTTGAAGCGACTGTTGGTGCTCCTCAAGTTGCCTATCGTGAAGCATTTACGAAAGCTGCTTCTGCACAAGGTAAATTCGTTCGTCAATCAGGTGGTAAAGGTCAATATGGTGACGTTTGGATTGAATTTACACCAAATGAAGCTGGTAAAGGATTTGAATTCGAAGACGCTATTGTCGGTGGTGTTGTGCCACGTGAATTTATTCCATCAGTTGAACAAGGTTTGAAGGAGTCATTGGCAAATGGTGTTCTTGCTGGATATCCAGTTGTTGATGTTAAGGCTAAGCTATATGATGGTAGTTACCATGATGTCGATTCAAGTGAAGCAGCGTTTAAGGTTGCTGCATCAATGTCATTACGTAACGCATCTAAAAAGGCTGCACCAGTTATCTTGGAACCAATCATGAAAGTTGATATCGTCGTTCCTGAAGAGTACATGGGTGACATTATGGGTCAAGTTACCGCTCGTCGTGGACGTGTTGAAGGTATGGAAGATCGTGGAAATGCTAAGCAAATCCATTCATATGTTCCTCTATCTGAAATGTTCGGTTACGCAACGACTCTTCGTTCAGCATCACAAGGACGTGGTACATTTACCATGGCCTTCGATCACTACGAAGCAGTACCAAAGAGTATCCAAGCTGATATTATTAAGAAAAATGGTGGCACACCAGCTGCTGAATAATAAAATAATCTAGAAAAATTTTGAATATTAAAATTAATAGTAGATTATAGCGAAAAGTCCTTGCATAAAGGGCTTTTTTTTTGTACCATGTACTAGTGCTGGTTTTTACAGGATAATACTATCTGTCGGCATATTCATAGCGTTGATGTGGAAGGTTGCGACACACCCGGCCGCTTTGCCATAGGGTGTGGCGGTAATTTTCACGGAGTTAGTCTTATTTTTCAAAATAGACGAAGGAGGGAACACAATGGCAAAACAAAAAATTCGTATTCGTTTGAAAGCGTACGAACACCGTATTTTGGATCAATCAGCGGATAAAATCGTTGAAACAGCAAAGAGAACTGGTGCCACAATTTCTGGCCCAATTCCATTGCCAACTGAGAGAACCATTTATACCGTTTTACGTTCACCACATAAGTTTAAGAAGTCACGTGAACAGTTCGAAATGCGTACTCACAAGCGTTTAATCGATATTGTTAATCCAACACCAAAGACAGTTGACTCATTAATGAAGCTCGACTTGCCAAGTGGTGTAGATATCGAAATCAAATTATAATTTTCAAAAAAATAAATACAATATATCGGAGGTGTACTCATGACCAGAAAAGGAATCTTAGGTAGAAAAGTCGGTATGACGCAAGTGTTTACTCAAAACGGAGAGTTAGTTCCAGTTACAGTAGTTGAAGCAACTCCAAACGTTGTTTTACAAGTTAAGACAATGGAAAACGATGGCTACGAAGCTGTACAACTTGGTTTCTCAGACAAACGCGATGTGTTAAGCAACAAACCGGAACAAGGTCATGTAGCAAAAGCAAAAACGGCTCCTAAGCGCTTCATTCGTGAAATCAAAAATGTTGAGCTGGGAGATTACAAGGTAGCAGATGAAATTAAAGTTGATATCTTCAACGAAGGCGAATATGTTGACGTAACGGGTACAACTAAGGGTCATGGATACCAAGGTAACGTTCATAAGGATGGACAAAGCCGTGGACCAGAAACCCACGGTTCTCGTTATCACCGTCGTCCAGGTTCATTAGGTGCCATCATTAACCGTGTATTCCCAGGAATGAAGTTACCAGGTCGTATGGGTAACAACACAGTTACTGTTCAAAACTTAAAGATTGTTCGTGCAGACACAGATAACAACGTATTGTTAATTAAGGGTAACGTCCCCGGTGCTAACAAGTCGTTTGTTGAAGTGAAGAGTGCGATTCGCGCACCAAAAAAATAAGAAAGGAGGAGAATATAAATGACTAGCGTAACCTTATTCAAGCAGAATGGTTCTGAAAATGGCAACATTGATTTGAGTGATGCAATTTTCGGAATAGAACCAAATGACAACGTCGTATTCGATGCCGTTTTGATGCAACGTGCTTCACTCCGTCAAGGAACTCATGCAGTTAAAAACCGTAGTGCAGTTCGTGGTGGTGGTAAGAAGCCATGGCGTCAAAAGGGAACCGGCCGAGCTCGTCAAGGCTCAACAAGATCGCCACAATGGGTTGGTGGTGGTACAGTCTTCGGACCTACTCCTCGCTCATACCGTTATCACTTACCACGTAAAGTTTCTCGTTTAGCTTTGAAGTCAGTATTATCACAAAAGGTCTTGGATTCAAGCTTTGTGGTTGTTGATGAATTAAGCTTCAAGGAACCAAAAACAAAGGAATTTTCAAATGTTTTAGCAGGTCTTAAATTAGACACTAAGACATTAGTAGTACTTGAGGATGGCAATGATAATGCCGCACTTGCAGCTCGTAATTTAAGCAACGTAAAGGTAATTGGCGCCGATGGCGTTAATGTTCTTGACGTAATAAATAGCGACAAAGTGGTCATTACTAAAACTGCCCTCTCTCAAGTAGAGGAGGTGCTCGCATAATGGAATCACGCGATATTATTTTACGCCCAGTTGTTACTGAAGCATCTACTGCTTTATTTGATGACAAGCGTTATACGTTCGACGTTGATGTACGGGCAACCAAAACACAAGTCAAAAAAGCCGTTGAGGATATTTTTGATGTTAAAGTTGTCAAAGTTAATATTATGAATGTTAAAGGCAAGTTAAAGCGCCAAGGTCGTTACGAAGGCTATACTAAGAAGCGTCGTAAGGCTATTGTCACTTTATCTTCCGATTCAAAAGAAATTCAATTATTCGCCGAAGAATAAGCGAAAATTTATTTTAGGAGGAAAACAACGTGGCGCTAAAAGTATATAAACCAACTAGTAATGGCCGTCGAAATATGACTAGTCTTGATTACAGTCAAGTAATCACTAAGTCAAAGCCCGAAAAGTCATTATTAGAGTCAAAGAGCCATACTGCAGGACGTAACAATTATGGTCACATGACTGTTCGTCACCGTGGTGGCGGTAACAAAACGAAGTACCGTATTATTGATTTCAAGCGTACCAAGGATAACGTGCCAGCAACAGTAAAGGGAATTGAGTATGACCCAAATCGTACTGCAAATATCGCCTTACTTGTTTATGCTGATGGTATCAAGACATACATCCTCGCTCCAAAGGGCTTAAAGGTTGGAGATAAGGTTGCATCAGGTACTGATGTTGATATTAAGATTGGTAATGCATTGCCATTGCAAAACATTCCAGTTGGTACAACGATCCATAATATCGAATTGAAGCCTGGTAAGGGTGGACAACTTGTTCGTTCTGCTGGTGCATCTGCACAGCTATTAGGTAAGGAAGGCAAATATGCCCTTGTACGTTTAACTTCTGGCGAAGTTCGTATGATCTTATCTGTTAACCGTGCAACAATCGGTGTTGTTGGAAATGAAGAACATGAGCTAGTTAACATAGGTAAAGCTGGACGTAACCGTTGGGTTGGTAAGAGACCACATACTCGTGGATCTGTAATGAACCCTAATGATCACCCTCATGGTGGTGGTGAAGGTAAAGCTCCAATCGGTCGTCCATCACCTCTTTCTCCATGGGGTAAGAAGACCATTGGTAAGAAGACGCGTTCTAAGAGAGCTCGTTCAGAGAACTTCATTGTGCGTCATCGTAAGAGTAAATAAAGCAACCGCCTATTGAATGAATAACCATAAATGAAGAGGAGGTTTCATAATGGGTCGTAGTTTAAAAAAGGGACCTTTTGCCGATCAACATCTTTTAAAGAAGATTGAGGCGCAAAAGGACCAAGATAAAAAGTCTGTTATAAAGACTTGGTCTCGTCGTTCTACTATCTTCCCAAGCTTCATTGGCTATACGATCGCCGTTTACGATGGTCGTAAAAATGTCCCTGTCTTCATTCAAGAAGACATGGTCGGTCATAAGCTTGGCGAATTCGTACCAACTCGTACATTCCGAGGACATGGTACCGATGATAAGAAGACGCAGGTATAAATAAGGAGGATAACCAATGGCTGAACAAGTTACATCAGCAAAAGCAACGGCGAAAACAGTTCGTATTGCCGCTCGTAAGGTCCGCCTTGTAGTTGATCTTATCAGAGGTAAAAGCGTAGCTGAAGCAATTTCAATTTTGAAATTCACACCACGTGGTGGCTCGCCAATTGTAGAAAAAGTATTAATGTCAGCAGTAGCAAATGCTGAAAATAATTTCGACTTAGATCGCCAAGATTTAGTTGTTAGTGAAGTTTTTGTAAATGAAGGTCCTACTCTTAAGAGATTCCGTCCTAGAGCAAAGGGTTCTGCTTCACCAATCAACAAGCGGACAAGTCATATCACTGTAGTCGTATCTGAAAAATAGGAGGGATAACGCGTGGGTCAGAAGATTAATCCTACCGGATTACGAGTTGGAATCATCCGTGACTGGGAAGCAAAATGGTACGCTGAAAAAGATTTTGCTACTTATTTACGTGAAGATCTCAGAATCCGAAAATATATCGAAAAAAGACTTGCCGATGCATCCGTCTCAACAGTTGAAATTGAACGTGCTGCAAATCGCGTAAACGTTTCAATTCATACTGCAAAACCAGGAATGGTTATCGGTAAGGGTGGATCAGAAGTTGAAAATCTCCGTAAGGAATTAAACAACTTAACTGGTAAAAAAGTTCATATCAATATTATTGAAATCAAGAAGCCTGATTTGGATGCTAAATTAGTTGGAGAAAACATTGCTCGTCAACTTGAGGGTCGTGTTGCTTTCCGTCGTGCTATGAAACAATCAATGCAAAGAAGTATGCGTTCTGGTGCTAAAGGAATTAAGACACAGGTTGCTGGCCGTTTAAATGGTGCAGATATGTCTCGTGTCGAATCATATTCAGATGGTACTGTTCCGTTGCATACTCTTCGTGCTGATATTGATTACGCATGGGTAGAGGCACATACAACCTACGGTGCTTTGGGTGTAAAGACCTGGATTTATCGTGGTGAAATTCTTCCTGAAAAGCGTCATGCAGATCAAGGAAATACTTCAGAAAAAGGAGGGAAATAGCATGCTAGTACCTAAGCGAGTTAAACACCGTCGTGAACATCGCGGAAAGCTTCGTGGTCGTGCGAAGGGTGGCCGTTCGGTTGCTTTTGGTGATTACGGTTTGCAGTCATTAGATTCAAGTTGGATTACCAACCGACAAATTGAAGCTGCCCGTGTTGCTATGACGCGTTACATGAAGCGTGGTGGGAAAGTTTGGATTAAGATTTTCCCTCATAAGTCTTACACTGAAAAAGGTGTTGGAGTACGTATGGGTAATGGTAAAGGTACTCCAGCAGGTTGGGTTGCTCCAGTTAAGTATGGTAAGGTATTGTTTGAAGTGGGCGGCGTCTCTGAAGAGGTTGCACATGAAGCATTACGCTTAGCTGCTATGAAGCTTCCCGTTCGTACTAAAGTTATTGCACGTGAGGAAGTAGGTGGCGAATTAAATGAAGGCTAAAGAGATTAATGAATTAACCACTGCTGAAATGATTGACAAAGAAAAGTCATACAAGGATGAGTTGTTCAACCTTCGATTCCAATTGGCTACTGGTCAACTAGAAAATACAGCTAGACTAAAGCAAGTACGTAAGAACATTGCACGTATCAAAACTGCTTTACGTCAACAAGAATTAAGTAAGTAGAATACGATAAAAAGGAGGTACTAATACATGAGTGAAGCTCGTAATGATCGTAAGGTATATAGAGGCCGTGTTGTTTCTGACAAGATGGATAAAACCATTTCGGTAGCTGTTGAAACTACAAAAACACATGCTACCTATGGCAAACGTATTAAATATACCAAAAAGTATAAAGCTCACGATGAGAATAACGAAGCTAAAACAGGTGATATCGTGGAAATTATGGAGACTCGTCCATTATCTGCAACAAAGCGTTTCCGCCTTATTAACATTGTTGAAAAATCAGTTATTATCTAAGTGTCGTTTATCGTATTCTGATTTGGAAATGAAAGGAGGACACTAGCTGTGATCCAACAAGAGAGTCGTTTAAAGGTTGCTGATAACTCAGGTGCCCGTGAAATCTTAACTATTAAAGTTCTCGGTGGTTCAAAGCGTCGTTACGCCGGAATTGGTGATGTAATTGTTGCAACTGTTAAACAAGCAACACCAGGTGGCGTTGTAAAGAAGGGTGACGTTGTTAAAGCGGTCATCGTTCGTACTAAGTCACGTGTAAGACGTGTCGATGGATCTTATATCCGTTTCGACGAAAATGCTGCTGTTTTAATTCGTGACGATAAGAGCCCTCAAGGTACTCGTATCTTTGGCCCTGTCGCTCGTGAATTACGTGATAACGATTATATGAAGATCGTTTCCTTAGCCCCAGAAGTGCTATAAATCACCATTGGAAGACAGGAGGTGCTCAATAGAATGTTCATTAAAACTGGTGACAAAGTTCGTGTAATCAGCGGAAAAGATAAGGGTAAAGAAGGTACTGTTACCAAGACTCTATCTGCAAAGAATCGTGTTGTCGTTGAAGGTATTAACAAAATTAAGAAACATCAAAAGGCTACCCAATCAACTCCACAAGGTGGAATTATTGAAAAGGAAGCACCTATTCAAGTTTCTAACGTTATGTTAATTGATCCATCAAACAATGAACCAACAAAGGTTGGATTTAGAGTTGAAGATGGTAATAAAGTTAGATTTGGTAAAAAATCAGGAAAGACAATCGATTAATTTCTACTGAAAGGAGGATATTTTATCCATGCCAAGCAGATTGGAAGAAAAGTACAAAAATGAAATCACACCAGCAATGGTTGAAAAGTTCAGTTATAAGTCAATTATGCAAGCACCTAAGATTGATAAAATCGTTTTAAACATGGGTGTCGGTGACGCTGTTACAAATGCAAAAAATTTGGATGAAGCAGTTGCCGAGCTTACTTTGATTTCAGGTCAAAAGCCATTAGTTACAAAAGCAAAGAAGTCTATTGCTGGTTTCCGTCTTCGTGAAGGAAATGCTATTGGTGCTAAAGTTACCTTACGTGGTCAACGTATGTATGAATTCTTGGACAAGTTGGTAAATGTATCATTACCTCGAGTTAGAGATTTTCATGGTGTAAGCAACCGCGCCTTCGACGGCCGTGGTAACTATACATTAGGTGTTAGGGAACAATTGATTTTCCCTGAAATTGATTACGATAATGTTAACCGAGTTCGTGGCTTAGACATCGTTATTGTTACAACTGCACAAAGTGACGAAGAGTCCCGTGAACTATTAACACAATTCGGAATGCCATTTGCTAAATAAATAAGGAGGTTCCACATTGGCTAAAAAATCATTGATTGTAAAAAGTCAGCGTCCTGCTAAGTTCTCGACACAGAATTATACCCGTTGTGAACGATGTGGACGTCCACATTCAGTTTATCAAAAATTCCATTTATGCCGTATTTGCTTACGAGAATTAGCTCACAAGGGCCAAATTCCTGGTATGAAGAAAGCTAGTTGGTAAAAAAAACCTACTAAAAAGGAGGGTAAAACTAAATGTCAATGACTGACCCAATTGCAGATTTCTTGACTAGAATTCGTAACGCGAACATGGTTCGCCACGAATCACTTGAAGTTCCTGCATCAAAAATTAAAAAAGATATTGCTGAAATCTTGAAACGTGAAGGTTTTGTACGCGATGTTGAATATATCGATGATGACAAACAAGGTCTCATTCGTGTATTCCTTAAATACGGTCGTGAAAACGATCGAGTAATTTCTGGATTAAAGAGAATCTCAAAGCCTGGTTTACGTTCATATGTCAAAGCTGACGCTGTTCCACGTGTGCTTAATGGTTTAGGTATCGCAATCATTTCAACTTCTGAAGGTGTAATGACCGATAAAGAAGCACGTGCAAAGAAGATCGGTGGAGAAGTATTAGCTTACATCTGGTAAAAATTTTAGAAGATAGGAGGTGCCCCTTAAATGAGTCGTATTGGATATAAAACAGTTGTTGTTCCAGCTGGCGTTGAAGTAAAACGTGATGGTGATGATGTAACAGTTAAAGGACCAAAAGGTTCACTTACAAGAACATTTTCTCCAGTTATCGAAATGAAAATTGGCGATGGCGAAGTTAACTTTGATCGTAGTGATAACAACAATAAAACTCGTGCTCTTCACGGAACGATGCGCGCAAACCTTAACAACATGGTTGAGGGTGTTACACAAGGTTTTAGTAAGAATCTAAAACTTGTTGGTGTTGGTTACCGTGCTCAGTTAAAGGGTAAAACGTTAACGTTAAGTGTCGGTTATTCAAATCCTGTCGAAATGACAGTTAGCGACAACTTAAAAGTTGAAGTTCCCGATAACACAACTATTAATATTAGTGGTATCAGTAAACAAGAAGTTGGTGACTTTGCTGCCGAAGTTCGTGCAGTTCGTTCACCAGAACCATATAAGGGTAAGGGTATTCGTTATGCAAACGAACACATTACACTTAAAGAAGGTAAAACAGGTAAATAAAGCAGCTTAGCTGTTAATTAATTAAAGAGGTGACTATTTTGATTACTAAACCAGATAAGAATAAAACACGTCAAAAGCGTCATATGCGTGTTCGAAATAAAATTTCTGGTACTGCAGAGCGCCCACGCTTAAATGTATTCCGCTCAAACAAAAACATCTACGCTCAAATTATTGATGACGTAGCGGGTGTGACGCTAGTCAGTGCCTCTACTCTAGACGACGAAGTTAAAGATGGTAATAAGTCAGAACAAGCCGCAACGGTTGGTTCACTTATTGCAAAACGAGCTTCAGAGAAGAAGATTAAGAATGTCGTTTTCGATCGTGGCGGATATTTATATCATGGCCGTGTTAAAGAATTGGCTGAACAAGCTAGAGAAAACGGATTAGAATTTTAAAAAAGGAGGAATACCCGCACATGGCTAAGTTTATCGATCCCGAAAAATTGGATCTTGAAGATAATGTCGTTTCAATCAACCGAATTACAAAGGTTGTTAAAGGTGGACGTCGTTTGCGCTTTGCTGCTTTAGTTGTCGTCGGCGATCATAAAGGTCACGTTGGCTTTGGTACTGGAAAAGCTCAAGAAGTTCCAGAAGCTATTCGTAAGGCTGTTGAAGCTGCAAACAAGAACCTTATTGAAGTACCAATCGTTGGTACAACAATTCCTCATGAAATCATTGGAACTTATGATGGTGGCCGAATTCTTTTGAAGCCAGCTGAAGAAGGTTCTGGTGTTGCTGCAGGTGGTGCAGTTCGTGCCGTCATGGAACTTGCAGGAGTTGATGATGTAACTAGTAAGCGACTTGGTTCTGATACACCAATCAACGCTGTTCGTGCTACCTTTGAAGGACTTAAAAATTTAAAGAGTGCTGCAGAAGTCGCAGAGTTGCGTGGCGTTTCAGTTCAGCATCTAGCTGAGTAAGGAGGAGTTAAAGGATGGCAGATTTAAAAGTAACTTTAATTCATAGTGTTGCCCACCGTCTCCCCAAGCAACGAAAAATCGTTGAAGCTCTTGGTTTAAAACGTGTAAACCACACCGTTGTTTTAAAAAATAATGATGCAGTACGTGGTGCACTATTCAAGGTTGCACACTTAATTAAAGTAGAAGAAATTAAATAATAATTTATCAAGTTAGGAGGTGCTAAATTCATGAAATTGAACGAATTGCAAGCATCTGAGGGATCTAGAACTTTACGAACTCGTAAGGGTCGCGGTCGTTCAGCAGGCAAAGGTAAGACTTCAGGTCGTGGCCAAAAAGGGCAAAAAGCTCGTAGCAAGACACGTTTAGGTTTTGAAGGTGGACAAATGCCACTTTACCGTCGTATTCCAAAACGTGGATTTACTAACATTGGTCGTAAAGAATATGCGATTGTCAACGTTGCTACTTTAGAGGAACGTTTTGATGATGGTGCAGAAATTACACCAACTGTATTAGTTGAATCAGGCGTTATTAAGAATGAATTAAATGGTATTAAGATCTTGGGTGAAGGTGAATTAACCAAGAAGTTCACTGTTAAAGCAAGTAAATTTTCAAAGACTGCTGTTACAGCAATCGAGTCTGCTGGCGGTAAAACTGAGGTGATTTAATGCTTTCAACACTTGGAAACGCATTTAAAGTTAAGGATATTCGTAAGAAAATTCTCTTTACACTATTTGTTTTGATAGTATTTCGAATTGGTGCATATATTACTGTACCAGGAATTAATGCGAAAGCACTTCAAAGCGTCGCGTCTTCTGGATTAGTGAGCATTCTAAATACCTTTAGTGGTGGCGGATTAACCAATTATTCCATTTTTGCAATGGGAGTTTCACCTTATATTACTGCCCAAATTGTTATTCAATTACTTCAAATGGATATTGTTCCAAGATTTGTCGAATGGAGTAAGCAAGGTGAAGTTGGCCGTCGAAAGCTAAATCAAGCAACGAGATATTTAACAATTGTGCTTGCGTTTGTGCAGTCTATTGGTATTACTGCAGGGTTTAATACTTTAAGTAGTTTGAATCTTGTTGAAAATCCAGGTGTAAGAACGTACGCAACCATTGGTTTAATCTTAACGGGTGGAACCATGTTAACAACTTGGCTTGGTGACATGATCACTGATAAGGGATTAGGCAATGGTGTTTCAATGATCATTTTTGCTGGTATTATTGCTCGTATTCCAACTGGGGTACATCAAGTCTATCAACAATATTTCGTAAATGCTTCAAAGGGAACAATGTGGCAAAGTGTCATTTTTGTGATTGCTTTGATTATCATTGTTCTACTTATAGTTACTTTCGTAACCTGGGTTCAACAAGCGGATAGAAAGATACCGATTCAATATACTAGGCGTGTTTCTGGATCACCGGATAGTAGTTATCTACCGTTGAAGGTTAACGTTGCTGGAGTTATTCCGGTTATCTTTGCCAGTTCGTTTATAGCAACTCCACAAGCAGTTTTAGGAGTCTTTGCTAATAATCATTCTGAAGATACCTGGTATAAAGTCTTGACAAGTGTTTTCAATATGCAATCGACTGATGGAGCTATACTTTATACGGTTCTCATTATCTTGTTTACATTCTTTTATGCATTCGTTCAGGTTAACCCTGAAAAATTGTCTGAGAATTTACAAAAGCAGGGTAGTTATATTCCCGGCGTTTGGCCAGGAAAAGAAACGCAAAGTTACGTTTCAAGTCTGTTGATGCGACTGAGTACTGTGGGTTCGTTATTCTTAGGGTTGGTTGCTTTAATTCCTTTATTAGCACAAAACATCTGGGGTCTTGATGAATCGATTGGCTTGGGAGGCACGAGCCTACTAATTGTTGTAGGTGTCGCTATCCAAACCATTCAACAAATCGAAGGTTTAATGATGAAGCGTCAATATGTTGGATTTATCCAAGGCAGCCGTCCTACTGAATAAATAGTATTCAGTACGTAAATGCTTTAATTGCAATTTGAAATATTAGTTAGGAGAATTCTTATGGCAACTCTTAATCTCGTTTTGATGGGTCTTCCTGGCGCCGGTAAAGGCACGCAAGCTCAAAAAATTGTTGATGATTTTAACATTGTTCATATTTCCACCGGAGATATTTTTAGAAGCGCAATGAAGAATAAAACGACAATGGGTTTGAAAGCTCAAGCTTTTATTGACAAAGGTGAATTGGTTCCGGATGAAGTTACTGATGGCATTGTTAAAGAACGATTAAGTAAAGATGATGTAAATGATGGCTATATGTTGGATGGCTATCCAAGAAATTTGGAACAAGCCGACGCATTAGAATCGATTTCATCCGAACTGAAACGTGATGTGAATGCTGTTATTAACATCCATGTTGATCCAGAAGTTTTAGTTAAAAGGCTTTCTGGTAGATTTATCTGTAAGACTTGTGGTGCGACTTATCACAAGATTTACCATCTTCCTAAAGTCGAAGGCACTTGTGATGTCTGTGGTGGTCATGATTTCTACCAACGTGATGATGATAAACCCGAAACTGTTAAAAATCGCATGAATGTGAATGTCAAAATGAACACTCCGTTAGTTGATTTTTATGAAGAAAAAGGTTTGTTGTACACAGTAAATGGTGAACAATATATCGATAAAGTCTACAAAGAAATAAAACAGATTTTGAGTAACCTGTAATTTGTAGTCCGTTCTGTTACTATAGAGCTGGAATCTTGCTTCATAGCAGGAGTTATGGTATTATTACTCGGATTATTGTTTATTTATTGACTCGCAAGAGTTCAATTTAAATAACGACACAGCGTACCAAGGTATCAATGAAGGAGGTACATTTTGTGGCTAAAGATGTCATCGAAGTTGAAGGCAAAGTCACTGAAACGTTACCTAATGCGATGTTTAGAGTTGAATTAGAAAATGGACATGAGATATTAGCACATGTTTCAGGTAAAATACGTATGCATTACATCCGTATTTTACCTGGAGATCGTGTGACTGTTGAAATGTCTCCATATGATTTAACAAAGGGCCGTATTACTTATCGTTTCAAGTAATTTTTAGACCTCGTACTGTTTAATTTAGGAGGAATTTTTCATGAAAGTAAGACCATCTGTTAAAAAGATGTGTGATCATTGCAAAGTGATCAAACGACATGGTCGAGTTATGGTAATTTGCTCAGCCAATCCAAAGCATAAGCAACGACAAGGTAAATAATTTATTAAATTGGAGGTGTATGTTTAATGGCTCGTATTGCTGGAGTTGACTTACCACGAGATAAGCGAATTGTTATTGGCTTAACTTATATTTTTGGTATCGGTCAAAAAACCTCAGAAAAGATTCTTACTGAGGCTGGAGTTTCAGAAGATGTTCGTGTTCGCGATTTAACTCCCGATCAAGAGGATAAGATTCGTACTGCTATTGACAGTTATCCTGTCGAAGGTGACTTACGTCGAGAAGTTAGTATGAATATCAAACGTCTCCAAGAAATTGGATCTTATCGTGGAATGAGGCATCGTCGTGGTTTGCCAGTTCGTGGACAACACACGAAGAATAATGCCAGAACCCGTAAAGGTAAATCCGTTTCTGTTGCAGGACGTAAGAAATAATAAAACTATAGAAGGAGGTTTAGACTTTTTATGCCTACGAAGAAAAATTCACGTAAACGTCGTACAAAAAAGAATATTGAGTCTGGTGTAGCACATATCCACTCAACTTTTAATAATACGTTAGTTATGATTACTGATGTTCAAGGGAATGCTGTTGCATGGTCATCAGCTGGTGCCCTTGGATTTAAAGGTAGTCGAAAATCTACTCCATTTGCTGCTCAAATGGCTGCTGAGGCAGCTACAAAGGCTTCAATGGAGCATGGTATGAAGTCTGTAGAAGTTGCAGTTAAAGGTCCTGGTTCTGGTCGTGAAGCTGCAATTCGTGCACTTCAAGCTACTGGACTAGAAGTTACTGCAATTCGTGACGTTACTCCAGTTCCTCATAATGGTTCTCGTCCTCCGAAGCGCCGTCGAGTTTAGCATGAAGTTATTCTTTGATGGGGGTAAACTTCATGAGGAGATTGACTTTATTGTTACTAAACGCGGTTTGAAAGGGGTAAAAGATAAGAATGATTGAATTTGAAAAGCCTAATATTCACAAGATTGATGAATCCGATAATTACGGTAAGTTTGTCGTTGAACCTTTAGAGAGGGGATACGGTACAACACTTGGCAACTCACTACGTCGTATTTTATTATCTTCCTTACCAGGAGCAGCAGTGACTAGTATTCAAATTGATGGTGTTTTACATGAATTCTCCTCAATTGAGGGAATTGTGGAAGACGTTACTCAGATTATTTTGAATGTAAAGAAGATTTCATTGAAGCTCGAAGGTGCGGATGACGAAGTTGAAACGCTTGAGGTTAACGTAAAGGGTCCAGCACAAGTAACCGCTGGTGATATCACAGCTGATAGTGATGTAACTGTTTTAAATCCAGATCTTTACATTGCAACAGTTGCAGAAGGCGCTACTTTCCATATGCGAATGACTGCAAATAAGGGTCGCGGGTATGTTTCCGCTGATCAAAATAAGGTCAGAGATGAGGATATGCCAATTGGTGTCTTACCGATTGATTCAATCTATACCCCAATTGAACGTGTTAACTACCAAGTAGAAAATACACGTGTTGGACACAAATCAGATTATGATAAGTTAACGCTTGATGTTTGGACTGATGGTTCAATTAATCCTAGTGAGTCTATTAGTTTAGCTGCCAAGATTTTAATGGAACATCTAGACATGTTTGTCAACTTAACTGATGAAGCCAAGAATGCGGAAATTATGGTTGAAAAAGAAGAGACACACAAAGAGAAAATGCTTGAGATGACTATTGAAGAGCTTGATCTTTCTGTTCGTTCTTACAACTGTTTGAAACGTGCTGGAATTAACACTGTCCAGGAATTAAATGATAAATCTGAGGCAGATATGATGAAGGTTCGTAATCTTGGTCGTAAATCATTAGAAGAAGTAAAAGCAAAGTTGGCAGATCTAGGTTTGTCTTTGCGTAAAGAAGACTAACAAATAAAGGAGGGTATCTATTCATGAGTTACCGGAAATTACAACGTACTAGTTCACAACGGCGTGCATTGCTTCGTGATCTTACTACTGATCTTTTAGTTAATGGTCAAATTAAGACCACAGAAGCTCGCGCTAAAGAAGTTCGTTCAACTACCGATAAAATGATTACACTTGGCAAGCGTGGCGATTTACACGCACGTAGACAAGCTGCTTCATTTGTACGCGATGTTGTTGCGGATGTAAACGAAGATGGCGATGATATTAAAGTAACGACTGCATTACAAAAGCTTTTTGGTGAATTAGCACCAAAATATGCAGACCGTAATGGTGGTTATACACGTATCTTGAAGACCATGCCTCGTCGTGGAGACGGAGCACAAATGGTTGTTTTACAACTGGTTGATTAATTAGTTAAACAGCTTACTTGTAATACGGTTATTTATGAAATCACTCAAATTTAGGTATAGAGCGTTATGATGATGGAATCTTCTTCCGAGTCTAGCTTGAATGGGGATCATCCTCGCACCTACTTTTGTAAGTGATTTTTTTTTGCAATTATACGAATTAATAGGTTTGCACTTAAAATATTGGTATAATTGCAAAAGAATATATTCATACTTTCATGAACGGACTTGGTGACATGGGAATTATTGACGTGAATCATTTAAAATTTAAATATTCAGAGGAACTACCTGAAATATTAAAAGATATTACATTTAATGTGCAACAGGGAGAATGGCTAGCTATTGTTGGTCATAACGGCAGTGGTAAAAGTACTTTAGCTAAACTTGTTGATGGTCTGCTGGAACCTGAGAGTGGCGAAATTAAAATTTTGGGTGAAACATTAACTGATAATAATGTTTGGCAGTTACGTGAAAATATTGGCTTAGTATTTCAAAATCCCGACAATCAATTTGTTGGAGCAACAGTTGCAGATGATGTTGCATTTGGTATGGAAAATCGAGCCTTTAAGAGAGAAACTATGCAGAGTCGGGTCAAAGATGCATTAAGTCAGGTTGGTATGACTGGGTTTGAAGCTAGAGAGCCAGGCTCATTATCTGGTGGTCAAAAACAACGAGTCGCTATTGCTGGTATAATTGCGGTTTTACCAAAAATCCTTATATTGGATGAGGCAACCAGTATGTTAGATCCAAAGGGCAGAGAAGAAATTTTAAAAATCATTCGGAAACTTAAAGACGAACATGATCTAACGGTTATTTCGATAACTCACGATATTGAAGAGGCTTCTCATGCAAATCGGGTTCTTGTCATTAATGATGGAGTCATAGTTGAAGAGGGCACACCGGAAAATATTTTTGAAAAAGAAAATGAATTACTGAATATTGGTTTAGATATTCCGTATTCAGCACGGCTAAAGCGTTCTCTCAAGGCATTAGGGGTGAGCGTACCGGATGGCTACTTGAATGATAAGGAGATGTCAGACTGGCTATGTCAATCACGTTTAACAAAGTAAATTACTTTTATCAAATGAACTCACCGTTTCAGCATCAAGCCTTACATGATATTAACCTTGAAATTAAAGATCATTCATTTACTGCAATCATTGGTCATACTGGAAGTGGAAAATCGACACTTGTACAACAAATGAATGCACTATTGAAGCCAAGCACAGGTTTCATTGATGTTGATGGGAGACAAATTACAGCTGATACAAGTAATAAAAATTTAAAAGTATTGCGACAGCACGTGGGAATGGTTTTTCAATTTCCAGAAAATAAACTTTTCGAAGAAACTGTCAAAAAAGACGTGATGTTTGGTCCATTAAATTTTGGAATGGGCGAAGCGAAGGCTGAAGCTCAGGCAATCAAATTAGTGAAAGAAGTAGGGCTAGACAGCGATATTTTGGAGAGATCGCCATTCGAATTATCCGGAGGTCAAATGAGGAGGGTTGCAATAGCAGGTGTTTTAGCTTCTGATCCTCAAACCCTCATTTTAGACGAACCAACGGCTGGTTTAGATCCTCGTGGTCGAAATGAAATTATGGAACTGGTGCAGAAACTACATCAGGAACAGGGAAAAACAATTATTTTGGTAACCCATCAAATGGAAGATGTCGCTAAATACGCTGATCAAGTCATTGTGATGGATGAGGGTCAAGTTGAAAAGATTGGATCACCACAAGAAGTATTTAGTAATATTGAATGGCTTCAGAAACATCATTTGGAATTACCGCAAACAACTCAATTTGCAATTTCTATGCAAAAAAAGGGGTTCTCTTTTCCTGATCACTTGCCTTTAAATGAAGATGAACTTGCAATTGAGTTGGCAAAACAGATTGACGTAGAGGGGAGCGGCGAGCTTGGATAAATTTATTTTTGGTCGCTTCATTCCTGGAGAATCCTGGGTTCACAAAATGGATCCGCGCGCTAAACTATTAATTAGTTTTTTCTTTATATTGTTGGTTTTTTTTGCTAACAATGTGATGAGTTATGTGCTAGTTTTCGCCGTTTTGATTTCTTCAATTTTACTGTCAGGAGTCTCCCTTGGATTTTTTATCAAGGGAATTCGCCCACTACTCTGGCTAATGGTGTTCACCGTTATTATTCAGATTTTATTTGGCGCTGGTGGCCATGTTTATTGGTCGTGGGGGTGGATATCAATCACGCAGCAAGGTGTTATCAGCGCGGTTTATATTCTTTTGAGGTTTTTAGCAATTATTATGATGTCTACCCTTTTAACTTTAACGACGCAGCCGCTACAAATTGCAGATGGGGTGGAAGAGTTACTGAAGCCACTAAAAAAGATTCATTTTCCTGTTGAAACGCTGGCGCTAATGCTTTCTTTAGCATTAAGATTTGTGCCAACCTTAATGGATGAAGCGACTAAAATTATGGATGCACAGCGCGCTCGAGGCGTGGATTTTGGAAGCGGTGGAGTAAAGCAACAAGTAAAAACGGTGGTTCCACTATTAATTCCATTATTTGTGAGTGCCTTTAATCGTGCCTCTGACATTGCCATTGCAATGGAGGCCCGAGGCTATAAGGACGGACTAAATCGAACAAAATATAGAGAATTAAGATGGCGAAAACAAGATTCAATCAGTGGGCTCATTTATGTTGTGGCAGGTGTCGTTTTACTATTTATTAGAAATTAGAAACGAGGAAGTTCATGGGAGTACGTTACAAAATAATATTGGCATATGATGGTACAAACTTTGCTGGTTTTCAACGGCAACCGAATACTAGAACCGTTGAAGGTGAATTAACTAAAGTAGTAAATATGATGGCAAAAAAGCCTCAGCCACCACTTCAAGTGTATGGTTCAGGTAGAACAGATGCAGGAGTCCATGCATTGGGGCAGGTCGTCCATTTTGATTTTCCATTTGATATTGAAGCTGATAATATGAGAAAAGGCTTGAATAGCATGTTAGCAGTCGATATGGAAGTGTTACGTGTCGAAAAGGTTTCAAGCACTTTTCATGCTCGATATGATGTCTCGGGAAAACGATATATGTATCGGATTGATTTGGGCGAATTTAGAAATCCGTTTAAACGAAATTATTGTGGTCATTGGAAATTTCCATTTGATATTGAAAAGATTGAATTAGCATTGGGGGATCTCATTGGCGAACACGATTTTACAAGTTTTGTCGCCTCTGGGTCAACGACTAGAAGCAATGTTAGGACAATTTATGAAGCGACAGTTAAGCAAAATAAAGATGATAATGAACTTATTTTTGAGTTCTATGGAAACGGGTTTTTATATAACCAAATCCGAATCATGGTTGGGGTCCTAATTGAAATTGGATCTGGAACTAGACCGGTGCATGATATTCAGCGACTTTATGAGCTTGGCGACAGAAGAAATGCCAGACGAACGGTTTCTGCGAGTGGATTATATTTAAAGCATGTTTATTATGAGGGAGAAGATCCTGAGCATCCGACCAAGTTACCAAAATATCAAAGGTAGATTGAGCTAAAATGTTAGAAATTTTCATTGACTTTATGGTGAATTATTTGTATCATTGTAGCTGGTATTGTTTGCCCCACGATAAGCCCCGGAAACTTGTTAGGTGTCAAACAAACACAGAATATGGAGGAATTTAACGTGCGTACAACATATATGGCTAAATCAGGTGACGTAGATCGCAAATGGTATGTAGTAGACGCAACAGATATCCCATTGGGACGTCTTTCAACAGTTGTGGCTTCTATCTTACGCGGCAAAAATAAACCAACGTTCACCCCTAATGTGGATACAGGTGATAACGTAATAGTTATTAATGCAGAAAAGGTGGCTTTAACTGGTAAGAAAGCTACTGGTAAGATTTACTACCATCATACGAACCATCCTGGTGGTTTAAAGCAACGCACCGCTGGTGATTTTAGAGCAAAGGAACCTGAGAAGTTAATTGAAACTTCTGTTAAGGGAATGCTTCCTCATACTTCATTAGGTCACCAAATCGGCATGAAGCTTCACGTTTATGCAGGAACTGAACATAAGCATGAAGCACAAAAACCAGAAGCTTTGGACATTACGAACCTAATCTAAGGAGGAAACTGAATTGGCTCAAGTACAATATCGCGGCACAGGCCGTCGTAAAAACTCAGTAGCACGAGTACGTTTAGTACCTGGTACTGGTAAAATCATCATGAACAACAAAGATATCACTGAATACATCCCATTCGGTAACTTGCGTGAAGTTGTCGTTCAACCATTTAACGTTACTGAAACGTTAGGTAACTACGACACACTTGTTAACGTCAATGGTGGTGGATTCTCAGGTCAAGCTGGCGCTACCCGTCATGGTATCGCCCGTGCATTACTTGAAGTAGATCCAGATTTTCGTGGACCACTAAAGCGTGCAGGTCTCTTGACTCGTGATGCTCGTATGAAAGAACGTAAGAAGCCGGGTCTTAAGAAAGCTCGTAAGGCAGGACAATTCTCAAAGCGTTAATATTAATAATCTATCAATGCTTGAAAGCACTTCACAAATTTGTGGAGTGTTTTTTGGTTTCAGTCAGAAACTTACTATCAGCTTACTTTGAAAAGATTAAGTTTTTCAAAGTAAGGATAATATCGAAAGAAATGTTACATTTGGTCATTTTCGGTAATACTTTAAGAAAGCGTCAATCCTGTTTGTATAAAGGGCTGACGTCTTTTCTTTAATGTCAATTTACAATTTTCCGAGAATCATGTGACAAATAACACTATTTTCAAAATTTGACATTTTTAGGTAAATATTCTGACACTCTTTAAGCGTAATATGATCTGCATAAACTAAAAGAGGAAGTGCTTGATGATGCATCACATAAGTAAGTTGAAATTAAGTATTATTGCAATCCTAAGTGTCCTATTTTTTATGGTAAGCATGACGGTTAAGGCGGACGCCGCCACCACTGAAGTTAGTGAAAGTAGCATGACTGCAACCGCCTATGTTCGTCGTTCAAGTACCGGATGGATGTATGATCTTTCAGTAAAAGATAAACAGGTGACATTTGGCGCCAAAACGCATTATTTATCAAATTATCCAAACACGACTTGGATGGTTACCAAAAAGATGTACGTAAAGAAATCTGACGGAGTGACATATCTCTATTATTACGTGACAAACGTGTCAGGAAGCGTGCATGGTTGGATTTGGCATGGCTATTTGAAGGCTGGAGCTTCCTATGAAACCCTGTACGGTGTAGCAAAAGCTCAATTAGGCAAACCATATAGTTATGGTGGAAATGGACCGAGTGCTTTTGATTGCTCTGGACTTACCTCGTACGTTTTTAAGAAGGCCATGAATAAGACGCTAGTACGAACTGCTCAGTCTCAATATAATACGTATCAGCATGTAAGTAGTTCGAATATTAAAAAGGGTGATTTAGTTTTCTTCGGCTCTTCTAAGTCAAGCGTGACCCATACAGGTATTTACATAGGAAGTGGGAAGATGCTAGATGCGCAAAATAATGGCGTTATCACTGAAAAAATTGCAGCACCTTGGTGGAACCTTGTGGGATACGCGAGACCAGCAACCATTTCGTAATTAAAATAGAAAGCGTGATAATTTATGATATCCAGTGTAAAAATTGCGGGGGAAAAACGCATACTTTGGAGGTTATTCATTATTATCGCTTTATGTTTCAGCTTTATTCAATTGAAGAGCGTTGTGGCTGAGGCCAGTGTTGGAACTTCCATTCCAGATTTGTCCGAATGGCAGGGAAAATTGACAGCAACGGAAGTACAGAACCTAAAAAAGACCGTTCCGTTTATCATTTTACGGGTACAGTATGGTAGTGATTATAAGGACGTTGATTTTGCAAATAACGCGGCACTTTGTGAGAAGTACGGTTTGAAATATGGCGTGTACTCTTTTAGTCAATACTTAAGTACAGCCGACGCTAAAACAGAGGCAAAGGATTTGTATAGTCGGGCGCCAGATGCTGCTTTCTATGTAAATGATTATGAAGATCAAACAGTCACTAGTGGGACGACCAACAGTGCGACCTCTGCTTGGTACACTGCGTTGAGGGCCAAGGTTCCGCACAAACGAATTCTTTTCTATTCATATGCAAGTTTTACAAATTCATATGCTGCAACGGCGATGAAAAAATATGATGGGTACTGGTTGGCTGCATACACGAGTAGTCAACCGACTGTTGCCCATGATCTATGGCAGTATACGGATGATTGGTATGCTTCTGCGCTTAGTCAAGATGTTGATGCTAGTGTTAAGCACTCGCAAAATACAAGCTGGTTTTTATCCTCACGTGCAATCAGCTATAACAAAATTGTAACGACAGCCAAAAAAGGATATACAATTTGGAAATCATTGGCTTTCACTTCTAAAAATGGGACAACTGTCGTTGGAAAAAATTACACCGCAAAGTATTACTATGACCACTACAATGGGTCTACTTACTATTCTCTTTATGGTAAGAATGGTAAATGGGTTGGTTATGCTAATAAGAGCGCGATGAGCGTTATGTCTGCAACATCATATGGTCACCAGGCTACGATTGAAAAATTGGGATACAGTCTTTGGAATAATTTCTTGTGGGCGAAGGCTAAGTATAGCTCAACGGCGCTAATAGGAAAGACGTACACCATTAAGTATAAGTATACTTGTGGTAACGGTCGCGTCTATTATTCCTTGTACGATGGGAATACCTGGATGGGCTATATTAACGCCAATGCAGTCTCAGTAAGCTAGAAAGGATTGGCAAAGATGAAAAAAGTTAATAAATGGCGAGTATTATCTATCCTTGGAACGCTAATAGGGTTATTGGTGGTTGGGTTGTTATTTATCCAACTAAATCAGTTAACTGCTGTCAGTGGAAGTTCCGCTACTTCTACCAAACAGTTGTCCATCCCGAATGCCATTTCTACTGGACATGATACTGCTAAGGCGGTAAAGGTTTCTGGGAGTGCCAAGAATGCAAAAGTTTCGTATCGGCAAACGGGCTCTTCAGCCAATGTTGCAACGTATCAGGTTAAGACGGCTAACTCGACACAGGCTGCAAATGCTGTTTTACCTTCACAATCAAGCGAAGGAGAACCGGTTACGTTGAGTGATGGGACGACGGCTACTGAACAAGGGGTAATGGGCCATATCATGGTGACCTGGAAACAAAAGAATTGGCAGGTTACCTCTATTAGTGATACAGCGCAACTGAGTGGGACAACGCCCACCGCCAATGCGTTGAAATCAAAGAACCAGTTAAAGCAACAAAAAATAACGACCCAACCAGTGTCAAAGGGTTCTGCTGTTATCTACGCTTCAGGGCAAGATGCGCCTATGAATAATATTAGCTGGAGAATAAAGACGAAAGTTCAATCGGTTAAAGCACAAGAAGCTGATCAAACAGTCAAAATTGCAAAAGAGGCACTTGGTTAGAATGAAGCCCTGGGAAAACTCCCAGGGCTTTTTATGATGATTCTTAAAAAATATAAACTAGGGAGAATATGCTATAATCTAGGCACATAACTTATCCTAGTAGGTGATTATTATTAAGCAAAATCGGGCATATGAAATCAGTATCTTAGCGTTGTTCATCGCAATTGTTATTATTCAGAATGTGGTTCCAATTCTTGGCTATATTCCAATTGGACCATTAAGCCTAGTTACGATTCACGTGACAGTTTCTATTGCTGCAATTATTTTAGGAACGAAAAATGGTGCGATTGTCGGCGGTGTTTGGGGATTAACGGCATGGGTACGCGCATTTGCCTGGCCAACTAGTCCAATGGCGGTTTACGTGATGGTCAACCCGCTGATTTCAGTTCTACCAAGAATTATGGTAGGCGTCGTCGCTGGCCTCTTATTCCACTATTTATATAAACGATTTAATAATCAATTAGCGATGGCACTGTCAGGACTGGCAGGTGCACTGGTTAACACAATTTTAGTGCTCGGTTTTATTTTTATTTTTTATCAATTTGGGGGTATTCCACTAACCAAATTACACATTAATGCGTTAATGCCCTATTTGTTAGGCGTAATTGCGACAAATGGAATTCCGGAAGCTATTATGGCAGCCGTATTGGTGCCGTTAATTGCAACTCCTCTAATGCGTTTTAGAAAAAGTGTTAAGAAATAAGGAAATTTCTGTGAGGATTTTTGGTATTAATTGAAATCGCTGAAATTCCATGATAAGCTTAAGTTTCTAAAACAATTCGGAGGATTTGAGACTATGAAGATTGTAGTTTTAGCTGGAGGACGCAGCTCAGAACGAAACGTTTCTTTGTCATCAAGCGCAAAAGTCGCTAACGCTTTAAGAAGTAAGGGACATCAAGTTGCAATGATTGATTTATTCTTAGGAATTGATCTTGATTACGTGAGGGATGTAGAGGACTTATTTACGGACCAGCAACAAGATGTTGATTTAGATATCAGCGATGAGGTATTAACGGATGACGATATTAATGCGTTACGTTCAGATGGTTCTAAACAATTATTTGGACCAAACGTGTTGAAAGTTATCTCCCATGCAAACATGGTCTACATTGGCCTGCACGGTGAAGACGGCGAAAATGGGAAAGTTCAAGCAGTTCTAGATTTAAATAACATTCCATATGCAGGAAGCGGTCCATTAGCTTCTGGAATTGCAATGGATAAGAATATTTCTAAACAAGTAATGATGTATAACCATATTCAAACTGCAAAATTCATCACGATTTATAAGGATCATCCCAAGTACGAAATACCATTTGATTTTCCAGTAGTTGTGAAGCCCTCTAACGGCGGCTCAAGCATTGGAACTCGAATTGTTGAATCTCAAGATGAGATTGAAGAAGCAGTTAATGACGGGTTTCGATTTGATACTGAAGTTATCGTTGAGGAATTCATAAAGGGTCGCGAATTCTCGCTGGGAGTTGTGAACGGGAAGGCATTACCAGCAATTGAAATTAGCGTCAATGATGGTTGGTATGATTTCAAGCATAAGTTCCAAAGTGACACCACAACGCAATTCCAGACGCCACCTGACATTCCTGAAGAAGTTCACGATGAGATGAAGGCAATTGCACTAAAGACCTTTAGAGTGCTTAAAATGGCTAATTACGGACGGGTCGACTTTTTATGGAACGATAATGGTCTCTATGTGATTGAGGCGAATTCTCTACCAGGGATGACACCACTATCCTTATTACCACAAGAAGCCGAAGCGGCTGGTATTAGCTACGAAGATTTGTGTAACGATATCATCATGGGGCAAGTTAAAGCGCTTGGATTAAATTTTAAATAAAAAAACACTTGGTAAATGGGGGAATTACCCTAATTTACCAAGTGTTTTTAATTACTTTTCTTCATCTTCGGAAGAATCGTCAGCTTCTGGATCAACCTCTGGCTGAGGAGCGGCCTTGATGAGTGTTAGCTTTTTATTGTTGATTACGACACGGTCGTGATACTTATCCACGATTTCTGGATTGTCTGCTTTAAATGTGACCATATAAGAGTTTTGATAAGCTTTATCGATAAATCCAGTAAATGATTCACCATCAAGCTTAAAAGAAACTTCATCACCAATGTTCATTCAATTCCATCTCCCAATTTTTAATCATCGCTCTGTAATGTAACTGAATTGGCGATTTTTGTCAATTAATGTGCTGCAAATTTTTGGTAAAAATAAAAAGGGCATTGTCAATGACTTCGGTTATCGGTTAAACTGAAGAAAACAATGAGGAAGGATCAATCATTCTTGACCAAAAAACGAAAACGTCGGCAAGATAAGACGTGGCAGAAGCTGCTACTACTCATCATTTTCCTGGGCATGGTTGCTCTTTTTGGAAACCACTTACTCTCGCTTCGTGAACCGCACGTGCAGGTTACATCAGTGAAAACAACAAGCCAACACCAGCGATTTATTGAAGAAAAGGCGAAGCAAGCTCAAAAATTGCAGAAGCAATACAATGTTTTAGCAAGCATTACCCTGAGCCAGGCAATTTTAGAATCGGATTGGGGTAATAGTACCCTGGCATCGCAATACCATAATCTGTTTGGAATTAAAGCAAGTTCAAAACAGGTTGGAAAAGTTTTGGCAACGCAAGAGTATTACGATGGCAAATGGGTCACCATTAAAGCCAAATTTCGTCGCTTCAGCAGTGATGAGGAGTCAATGGTTGCTCACGCCAAGCTTTTTGTTAATGGAACGGATTGGAATTCCAGTCAGTATCATTCAGTATTAGAGGCTACAAACTATAAGCAAGCTGCAAAGGCGTTATATAAGGACGGTTACGCAACAGATCCAAATTATCCTGAAAAGTTGATAACGCTAATAAAACGCTATCGACTGGATCGCTACGATCAAAGTTACTAAAATTTATGGAGGTATTTCAATGAAGCTGCTCGAAGATATGATTCGCAAAAATGGGACTGTCCTACCCGGGGAAGTTCTAAAGGTGGATAATTTTTTAAATCATCAAGTTGATCCAAAATTAATGTACGAATTAGGTGGCGAATTTAAACGTCTCTTTAAGGATGAAGGAATTACCCGAATTTTAACGGTTGAATCGTCAGGAATTGCGCCCGCAGTCATGACCGGCTTACAGATGGATGTTCCAGTTGTGTTTGCCCGAAAGCATAAATCATTAACGCTCATTGATAATCTGTATACAGCAACCGTGTACTCGTATACGAAACAAGTTAGCAACAAAATTAGCGTTGACAAGCGTTTCATTTTACCAAATGATCGCGTCCTAATTATCGACGACTTTTTGGCAAACGGACAAGCGGTCCAAGGACTTTTAGAAATTGCATCAGCTGCTAAAGTTGAAGTTGCCGGTGTCGGTGTCGTTATTGAAAAGAGTTTTCAAAAGGGCCGTAAAATGCTTGAAAAAACAGGTATTCATGTTGAAGCTCTTGCAAGAATAGCATCACTTGCGAATAATGAAGTGACGTTTGTTCAGGACTAAGTCATTTATAGAAGGGATGTAGAATATGGCAATTCATTGGCCGATAGTACTACTCATTTTCTTCGTTAATTTAGTGTACATTACGTTAAACACGCTTCGATTTTTACTGACAATGAAAGGGTATCGAAATTTAGCGCCACTAGTAAGTGTTGTAGAAATCACCGTTTACGTCATCGGATTATCACTTGTTTTAGATCGATTGACCAATTACTGGAACATTCTGGCATACGCCCTAGGATATGGTGTTGGTGTTTGGGTCGGAATCATCATTGAAGATAAGCTAGCATTAGGCTACATGATGGTTACCGTAATCCTACCCGAAACGGACACCCAGCTACCCGGAATTTTACGAGAAAACGGATTTGGGGTGACTCAAAGTGCCGCATCCGGCTTGGAAGGTCAGCGGTTGGTGCTGGAAATTTTGACACCTCGTAAGCTGGAGCGTCATTTATACGCAATAGTGAAAGAGGCGGAGCCCAAAGCCTTTACAATTTCCTATGAACCAAAATTTGTTTCTGGAGGATTCTGGGTCAAAAGGATAAGGAATCGGTAAAGACTGGGCGTAACGCTTGAAATATTACAAAGCGACCCTTAAGATTAGGATTAATATTATAAGAAAGTAGTGAGTTGAGGTGAATAAGGCTATTTTATATCCTAATGACACAATTGGAATAATTGGTGACAATATTAGTGGACCTAGGTTAGTCACAGCTGCAAGAAAAATCGGCTTTCAAGTTGGTGCCTATGGTTCCGATGAAGCCAGTGAAACGTTGCAATTGGCTGATTTTAAAGTTGTTGGAGAGCTAAATGACAAGGAGAAACTACGTCAATTTGCAGAACGGTGTCAGGTTGTAACCTTTACCTCTACGCACGTTAGTTCCGATGTCATTAGCTATTTGGAACAATTTACGAGTGTTCCTCAAGGTTCTGAGATGCTTGAGATGTCTCAAGATCGGCTATTGGAACGCGCATTTTTTGAACAACTAAACGTCAACATCGCGCCGTATGCAACGATTGTAAGTTTGGATGATGTTTATCAAGCCATCAATTCAATTGGGTATCCAAGCGTTTTGAAGCCAATTCAAAAGGATTTAGTTAATGGAAAGGAACTCATCATCAATACCCAGACTGACATTGCGAAAGCGTCTGGACTACTTGATTTTGGGACCTACATTCTAGAGTCAATCGTACCGAACTCGCGTGAACTGTCCATTACAATGGCCAGGGGGCAGGATGGACAAACGGTTCTTTTCCCAATTGTTGAAACGGTTCGAAATAAGGGCATTGTACAGTGGACATTTATTCCGACTCAATTAGATGTTGGAATCGCTCAGGAATTGCGTCGAATTTCAAATGAAGTGACCCAAAACATTCAATATACGGGACTATTTGAAGTTAGCTTTACAATTACGCAAAATGACAATATTTACGTTAAAAGGATTTTACCAGCTGTCAGCCAAACGGGGCAGATATTTGATCGTGGCACAACGGTTAATCAATATGAACAACATCTACGAGCAATTGCTGGTCTACCATTAAGTGAGCCACAAACGTTGATGCCAACTGTTTTGGCACCCTTTACGACTAAGCAGTTAGCTGCGATTAATACCCAATGGGTTCTTAAAAATAACTGGCATTTTACTTTCTATCGGAATGTTAAAGCTGATGGTCAATTGGATAGCCATTCAGCTGGAAACGTTATTTTACAGGCGGTTGACCTAAATGAAGCATTGGATCAGCTAGACGATACTGGAATCTGGAATCAATCAAAAGCAACGGATAATCAATAAAACTAATGGGCTGACATTTGTCAGCTTATTTTTTTAGAATGACTGCAATGAAATCTCAGCAGTTAACATGAAATTTTGCTATAATTGAAACGACTATTTTCAAGAGAGGGTTGAATTTTGCGTGTCTAAAGAAAGTTTATTAAAAGGAATGAACGACAAGCAGCAAGAAGCCGTTCTTCAAACCGAGGGACCGTTATTAATCATGGCGGGAGCAGGCAGTGGTAAAACGCGAGTGTTAACCCATAGAATTGCATATTTAATTGAAGAGAAGGGGATTATGCCTTGGCGAATCCTAGCAATTACGTTTACAAATAAAGCAGCAAAAGAAATGCGAACTCGGATTGTCCAATTACTGGGAGAAAGCGGCAATGATGTGTGGGCTTCTACCTTTCATGCGCTTTGTGTCCGGATTTTAAGACGTCATATTGATTTGTTAGGCTATAATCGTGCATTTACAATTGCGGATACAAGCGAACAGCGAACACTAGTCAAACGGATTATGAAGGATTTAAATTTAGATCCAAAACAGTTTGATCCTAGAGCCGTGTTGGGTGCTATTTCAAATGCCAAAAATTCATTACAAACGCCGAGTGATTTTCGAAAATCAGCGAGTGGTCCGTTTGAAGAAAAGGCGGCCGAAATTTACGAGGCTTATCAAAAGCAACTCGCGCAAAATCAGGCAGTTGATTTTGACGACTTGATTATGTTGACAATCAAGTTGTTTAATCAGGAAGCTGAAATTTTAAAACAATATCAAGATAAATTTCAATATATCCATGTTGACGAATATCAGGATACAAATGATGCACAATACACACTGGTTAATTTGTTGGCAAAGGGTTATCAAAACCTTTGTGTTGTTGGTGATGCAGATCAAAGTATTTATGGTTGGCGTGGTGCCAATATGGACAACATCATGAATTTCGAAAAAGATTATCCAAGTGCCCACATCACCTTACTTGAACAAAACTATCGTTCAACGAAACGAATATTACAGGCTGCAAATGACGTTATTGGAAATAACGCCTATCGTAAGGATAAAAATCTTTGGACTGAAAATGGTGAAGGAAACCCAATTTCGTATTACCGTGCCCAAAGTGAGAATGATGAATCCCACTACGTTGTCTCGAAGATTCAAGAGGGCATCAAGGAACAAAATGAAAAATATAACGATTTTGCAATTTTATACCGGACTAACGCACAGTCTCGAATAATTGAAGAAACTTTGCTCAAGGCCAACATTCCTTACTCAATGGTTGGTGGCCATAAGTTCTATGATCGAAAAGAAATTAGGGATGTTCTATCATACTTGACGCTGATTGCTAATCCAGCTGATTCAATTAGTTTGGAAAGAGTAATCAATGAACCTAAGCGGGGAATTGGTTCCGGCAGTCTGGATAAACTACGTGATTTTGCGAACTATAATAACTGGTCAGAGTTAGAAGCAGCTCAGAATGCTGAAATTGCGAATGATTTAACTGGTAGAGCCCAAAATGCAATTGTGTCCTTTGGTGAAACGATTCGTCAATTGCAAGAGGATGCAAAAAAGATGAACGTGACGGAATTAACGGAGCAAGTCCTAGAGAAAACTGGCTATATGGCCGCTTTAAAGGCATCTAAGTCACTTGAATCTGAATCACGTATTGAAAACCTTGAGGAGCTTAAGTCTGTTACTCAGAAATTCGATCAGACGTGGGATGAAGAGGCTAGTGAAGCTGGAAGCCAACTGGCAGATTTCCTTTCTGATTTGGCACTGGTGTCGGATCAAGATGATGTTGATGAAAATCAAAATCAGGTCACTTTGATGACTCTTCATGCGGCAAAGGGACTGGAATTTCCAGTTATCTTCCTGGTTGGATTAGAAGAAGGAATTTTTCCACTTTCTCGCGCAATTACAGAGGATGATGCGCTTGAAGAAGAGCGACGACTTGCCTACGTTGGAATCACACGTGCGGAAAAGCAGCTCTACTTAACGAATGCGTATTCAAGAACGCTTTATGGTCGCCGCCAAAACAATCCTGCATCCCGATTTGTGGAGGAAATAGAGCCAGAGTTACTTCATATTGATAACGAACCAACTCAAACGGCTGGCGGTAAGAAACTGCCATTTGATGGCCCACAAGCTCGGTCAACGTCAACGTCTTATCGACGAGTGGGAACCAAGTCAGCTACTAAGGTGGTTAATGCTGGAAGTGGTGCTGACAAACTTAACTGGCAAACTGGAAATAAAGTTGAACACAAAAAATGGGGAACGGGTACCGTTGTTAAGGTGACTGGAACCGGTGAAGACATGGAATTGGACATTGCGTTCCCGTCTGAAGGCATTAAGCGGCTCTTAGCATCATTTGCCCCAATTAAAAAAATAGAAAATTAGAACTGGAGGGTCGGAAATGGCAGGTCAAGCAACTGAATCAATTCGTCAAGAAGCAGAAACGCTACGGAAACAGCTTCAAGCGTGGGGAATTGCCTATTACACAGAGGACAACCCTGTTGTAGAAGATTTTACTTATGATAAGGCATATCAAAGATTGGTTGAAATTGAAACCAACTATCCCGACCTGATCACACCAGACTCACCAACGCAGCAGGTTGGGGATGAGGTTATTTCTGATTTCTCTAAGGTGACGCACGAAATTCCAATGCTCTCCATGGGAGACGTTTTTTCTGAAGCTGAATTGGCTGAATTTGAAAATAGAATTACCAATAATGTTGGGGGAAAAGTTGACTACAATTGCGAGCTTAAAATAGATGGGTTAGCAATTTCCTTACGATATGAAAATGGAATTTTAGTTCAAGGATCCACGCGAGGAAATGGCTCAATTGGTGAGGACATTACCAAGAATCTTAAAACGATTCCGTCAATTCCAACTAAATTAAAAAGACCGCTGAATCTCGATGTTCGTGGAGAATGCTACATGCCCAAAGAATCGTTTGCCAAACTAAATGAAACTCGCGAGGCTAATGGCGAAGCGGTATTCGCAAATCCGCGTAACGCTGCTGCTGGGAGCTTACGGCAGCTCGATCCTAAAGTAACTGCTTCTCGAAAGCTCAGTACGTTTATGTATAATGTGGCGTCATTTGATCCACTAGAATCTCGAACTCAGGCTGAAATGCTAGAAGAACTTCATGATTTAGGATTTACGATAAATCCGACCTATCGGGTTGCCAATAATGTGGCTGATATCGACGCCTATGTTGATGAATTTCAACGAAAGCGAAGCGATTTGGCTTATGGTATTGATGGCATTGTTATCAAAGTAAATTCATTACAACTGCAGCGTTCTTTAGGCGCTACGGTCAAGGTACCACGCTGGGCAATTGCCTATAAGTTTCCTCCTGAAGAGGCCGAAACAGTGGTTAGAAATATTGAATGGACGGTTGGCCGTACCGGAGTTGTCACTCCCACTGCAATCATGGATCCAGTAAAGTTAGCGGGAACGGTTGTGGGAAGAGCGTCTTTGCATAATCCAGATTATTTAATTCAAAAGGATATTCGATTGTTAGACACCGTTTTACTCCATAAAGCCGGCGACATCATCCCAGAAATTTCGGAGTATGTCGCGGATAAACGAGCCGCCGACAGCACGCCATATGAGATTCCAACTCATTGTCCCTCATGTGGTGCCGACCTCGTTCATTTAGATGAAGAAGTCGCTTTAAGATGTATTAATCCCAAGTGTCCGGCTCAACTAGCTGAGGGGATGAACCATTTTGCCTCACGAAACGCCATGAATATCGACGGGTTAGGCCCAAAGATTGTGAACCAGCTTTTTGAGCACCAATTTGTTAAAGATATTGCAGATTTATATCGGTTGACTGAGGATCAGTTATTAACTTTAGATAAATTTGGTGCGAAATCGGCTGCTAAGCTATTGACAGCAATCGCTAATAGTCGCAATAATTCACTCGAACGACTTTTGTTTGGGTTAGGAATTCGGCATGTTGGAAATAAAGCGGCCCGATTGATTGCGGAGCACTTTAAAACTTTAGATGCCTTAATGCAGGCTGATGGAGAAACAATTGCTGAAATTAATTCCATGGGCATGGTTATCGCAGATAGCATTACGACCTACTTTGCTAATGGTCAAGTTCAGCAACTTATCAGCGAATTAAAGGAACTGGAAATAAACATGACTTATACAAGTGGTTCGGAGCAAATAATTGACCCTTCAAGCACATTTAATGCTAAACGGGTCGTTCTAACTGGCAAGCTTGAACAAATGACCCGACCAGAGGCAAGTGAGTGGTTAACGAATCGTGGTGCCTCAGTAACTGGGAGTGTTTCGAAGAGTACTGATTTGGTCATTGCTGGTAAAGATGCTGGTAGTAAATTGAAGAAGGCTCAATCCTTTAACATAGAGGTTTGGGATGAAGATCGATTTATTGAAGAAATGGACAAAAGCTGATTAAATGTTGCAGCAAATTAGGAGGAAAATTAGCCGTGAAGCGAATAAGATTAATTGTTAGTTTGCTAGGAATCATCTTGTTTTTGAGCGCCTGTGGAAATTTAGATAGTTCTTCTATGTCTTCAGGAGGTGGAACGTCAACTTCAAAGGGGACTCAATTAACGGGTCAGTCAGATGATTCCCAATACGAAGGCGTTATTAAGAATGGAAAATATGTGACGAGCAAGTCTAGAGGGGTTAGCAACACCCAAAATGCTGACAACCAATTGAACTTGAAGAGCTTTGAAACCGGACTATTGAATGTCTCGAAAAATGAGTTTTCAACGAGTAAGTATGCGTTTCGAGAAGGTCAATATCTTAGCAAGTCAACCGTCAGTAATTGGTTAGATCGCGAGTCAAAATCGAACCCTGATGGTTTAAATCCTAAAAGTAATGGGTCAACTAGCCCAACAAAGAGAAATCCCATATATTTGCAACAGATTGAAGAACAAGACTACATGATTCAAAAGGACAGTAAGCTCACGCTGGGTGGCATTACGATAGGAATTGGTATTAATTCTGTCGATTATTACAAGAAAGCACAGTACGGTGCAACGTATGAAACTGATATTAGTAATGCGCAAGTTAAAGCACAGGGTAGGAAAATTGCCAATGAAGTATTAAGTAGATTACGTAAAAAATCAGCATTGAAAAATGTGCCAATCGTTATTGCTCTTTATAAACAGGCTTCTAACGATAGTTTAGTCGGTGGGAATTTCTTCTCCTACTCTGTTAATAAAAATGAATCGACATCTGTTAGTTCTTGGAAGTCAATTAATCAGAAGAGTTACGTTTTTCCACTTTCTGATAGCCAATCCTCTCCAAACACAAATGACACAACTTCGTTCACTAATTTTAAATCTCAAGTAGAAGATTTCTTTCCTAATTTAAGTGGGGTTACTGCCCAAGCACAGTACACGGATAAGCAACTTGATGGAATGAATATCAAGATAACGACCCAATTTTATAGTCAGACTGAAATCATTAATTTTACGCAATACCTACAATCAGCGGCGCAAAAGTATCTGCCGTCTAATGTCCCAATCGACATTACAGTTAGTTCTACGGACGGTGTTCAGAGCTTCTTGAGTAGAACGGCTAAAGCCAAGAAATTTACGTCTCACGTTTTTAATAGCTATTAAGATGATGAATCAATATTTCGTTGTGGTAAACTAGTTAGATGAGCTTTTAATGATTAAATGTGAATTAAGAAAGAAGGATCTATAATGGCAAATAACATTTCGCAGGACCAAGTTAAACACGTTGCTGAGTTAGCAAAGCTTGAGCTAAATGACAAACAATTAGACTATTTCACTGATCAATTGGGTGATATTATTGGGCTATTTGAAACATTGAATGAAGTTGATACAACTGATGTCCCAGTCACAACGAGTGTTAGTGACCAGTTAAACGTTATGCGGGAAGATGTTGCTGACAATTGGAATCAAAAGGAAGCCCTATTAGCAAACGCCCCAGAAACTGAAAATGGTTATATTAAAGTGCCAACCATTATTGATGAAAGTGAGGATTAAGCATGAATTATTTTGATAAAGATTTAACTAGTCTTCACGATGATTTGGTGAATAAAAAAATAACTGCTGAAGAATTGACGAAACAGACATTTGCCAATATGAAGCAAACGGACCAAACGACCCAAGCCTTCTTAAATTTAAACGAAGACGAAGCCGTTAGGACCGCCCAAGAAATTGATAAGGCAGGGATTGATCCAGAAAACCTTCTTTCAGGGATTCCGGTCGCAATTAAGGATAATTTAGTAACAAAAGGCTTAACGACAACGGCCGCCTCAAAGATGCTTGAAAACTTTAAGCCAATCTATAGCGCAACTGCAGTTGAGAAGTTAGCTGCTAAGCAAACGATTAATGTTGGTAAAACCAACATGGATGAATTTGCCATGGGTGGTTCAACTGAAAACTCAGCGTTTAAAGTGACGACAAACGCTTGGGATAAGACGAAAGTTCCTGGCGGTTCGTCCGGTGGATCTGCTGCTGCAGTGGCTTCTGGTCAAGTTCCATTGGCACTTGGTTCAGATACGGGTGGTTCAATTCGCCAACCAGCATCATTTAATGGTGTTGTGGGAATGAAGCCTACATATGGACGAGTTTCTCGTTGGGGCTTAATTGCCTTTGGTTCAAGTTTGGATGAAATTGGACCAATTACTCGTTCAGTTAAAGATAATGCGGTCGCACTTTCTGCTATTGCTGGGCATGATGATCATGATTTGACAACATCAACCAAAGAAGTCCCAGACTTTGCAGCTGAATTGAATGAAAAAACGACTGTTAAAGGGATGAAGATTGGCTTACCAAAGGAATTTATTGGTGAGGGTGTCGATGAGGACGTTAAGAACGCTGTTCTTGCAGCGGCAGATAAATACCGTGAGCTAGGTGCAACCGTTGATGAGGTATCTCTTCCTCACAACAAGTACGGTGTTGCTGCTTACTATATTATCGCCTCTTCAGAAGCATCATCTAATCTACAGCGATTTGATGGTATCCGTTATGGCTATCGTGCTGATGACGTAAAGAACTTAGAAGATGTCTACGTTAAATCTCGCTCTGAGGGCTTTGGAGATGAAGTAAAGCGTCGAATTATGCTGGGAACCTATTCACTTTCAGCAGGATTTTATGATGCATACTTCAAGAAGGCCGCAAAAGTTAGAACGTTAATTATTCGTGATTTCCAAAAGGTCATGGAAGATCATGACTTCATCATGGGTCCAGTTGCACCTACAGTTGCCTTTAGTATTGGTGCTGAAATTTCAGATCCAATGACGATGTACATGAACGACATCTTGACGATTCCAGTTAACCTTGCTGGACTTCCAGGAATGTCAATTCCTGCAGGATTTAGTAATGGAATGCCAATTGGGTTACAACTGATAGGGAAACCATTTGATGAAGAAACACTATACAAAGCTGGATACGTATTCGAACAAAATACTGATTTCCATAAGAAAACACCTGAGTTAGGGGGCCAAGCTTAATGAACTTTGAAACGACAATTGGACTTGAGGTCCACGTTGAATTAAAAACAAACTCAAAAATATTTAGTCCATCACCCGTAGAATTTGGTGATCAGCCTAACGCTAATACCAACGTAATTGATTGGGGTTATCCTGGGGTATTACCAACGACTAATAAAGGCGTTGTAGCTTCAGGTATTATGGCAGCACTTGCACTTCATGCCGATATCGAAAAGCATAACCACTTTGATCGTAAAAACTACTTCTATCCAGATAATCCAAAGGCTTACCAGATTACTCAGGCTGAAAAGCCGATCGCTCATGATGGCTGGATTGAAGTCGAAGTTGAAGGCAATAAAAAGAAAATCGGAATTGCCGAAATGCATATTGAAGAAGATGCCGGTAAAAACACACATGAACGGGACCACTCGTACGTTGATTTGAACCGTCAAGGGACACCATTGATTGAAATTGTTTCGAAGCCAGATATTAGTTCTCCAGATGAGGCATACGCTTACCTGGAAGCTCTGCGCCAACGAATTCAATTTACCGGAGTTTCCGACGTTAAGATGGAAGAGGGCTCTATGCGGGTCGATGTTAATATTTCTGTACGACCAATCGGTCAAAAGGAATATGGGACAAAGACTGAGTTGAAGAACCTGAACTCATTTAATTACGTTCGAAAAGGTCTTGCGTTTGAAGAGCAACGTCAGCAACGAGTATTGATGTCTGGCGGAACAATTCAGCAAGAAACTCGCCGTTTTGACGAAAATAGCGGTAAAACTATTTTGATGCGAGTTAAGGAAGGTTCCGATGATTATCGTTACTTCCCTGAACCTGATCTTCCAGCTTTAGAGATTTCTGACGACTGGATTAAAGAGGTTCGTGATTCAATGCCAGAAATGCCAGCTAACCGTCGTGATCGATATGTGAATGACTTAGGCGTTACGGACTATGACGCAATGGTTTTAACCCAAACAAAGGAAATGTCAGACTTTTTTGATGCGACGGTTAATGCGGGTGCCGATGCTAAAATGGCAGCCAATTATCTCCAAGGAGACGTAAACGCCTTTTTAAATGACAATCATTTAGATTTGCAAGATACAAAACTAACTCCTGATAACCTTGCCGGAATGGTAAAGCTTATCTCTGACGGAACTATTTCATCAAAGATGGCTAAAAAGGTTTTCAAAGGAATCACTGAAGGAAATGAACCAAAGCAATTCGTTGAGGCTCACGGATTGGTTCAATTGTCTGATCCAGCAAAGCTTCAACCGATTATTGATGCAATCTTAGCAGATAATCAACAATCAATTGAGGACTTTAATAATGGTAAGGATAGAGCCGTTGGATACTTAGTTGGACAAATCATGAAACAAACTCATGGTAAGGCCAACCCACAAGTCGTCAACAAATTACTCATAGCCTCGTTGAAAGGTTAAACTCACTGGAGGAAAATTATGCGTAAACGGGCACGAATCATCTATAATCCATCATCAGGTAGGGAAGCGTTAAAGAACGATCTCGTTGATATACTAGCGGTATTTGAACAGGCTGGGTACGAGACTAGCGCATACGCAACGACACCAAAGCCAAATTCAGCAAAAGATGAAGCAAATCGAGCTGCAAAAGAGGGCTTTGAGTTAATCGTTGCTGCCGGAGGAGATGGCACCATAAACGAGGTCGTTAACGGACTTGCCGGTTTGAAAAAGCGACCGAAAATGGCAATTATTCCGGCTGGAACAACGAATGATTTTGCCCGTGCCCTGCATATTCCTCGAGAGGATCCACTAGCTGCTGCCAAAATTGTACTGAAGAAACAGACCATTAACATGGATATTGGCATGGCTGGTGATAATTATTTCATCAATATTGCGGGCGGCGGACTTTTAACCGAACTCACTTACGACGTTCCATCCAATTTGAAGTCAATATTTGGTTATCTCGCTTACTTAGTAAAGGGAGCGGAATTACTTCCCCAAATGAAATCAATTGAAATGGATTTGAAATATGATGGTGGTGAATATAAAGGAAAGGCGTCAATGTTCCTTTTGGCACTCACGAACTCCATTGGTGGGTTTGAACAAATTGTTCCAGATGCATCTTTGGATGACGGCAAGTTTACAATGATTATCGTTAAGACAAGTAACCTGGCTGAAATGCTTCATCTAATGGTTCTTGTGTTAACTGGCGGTAAGCATGTCGATGATCCAAGAATCATTTATAAGAAGACGAACAAGTTGGTTGCGAAACCCGTAAACTCTAAAATGATGATCAATTTGGATGGCGAGTATGGTGGGGATGCACCTATGAAATTTATCGATTTACCTCGTCATATTGAAATGTTTGCCAACGTTGACGACATGCCAAACAGTTTGTTGACTACCGAAACACCAGACATGATTGAGGCTGAACGAAAATTTGTTGAGAAGGTAAAAGGGCTTCCTGATGAGTTGCCTGAAACAAAAAAGAAGGCCGAATAGCTTCGGTTACTTTGAAAATAAGGGATTTTGCTGTATTATGTCACAAGTACAGTAAAATCCCTTTTAATAGATAGAACGGAGAAAACATGAAAATTAAAGCACCAGTTGAGAAAAATAGTACGTATGAAGTAACCATTGAAGATTTAACCTACCAAGGAATGGGCGTTGCCAAAATTGAAGATTTTCCAATCTTTATTGCGGAAGCACTTCCTGGCGAGAAAGTAACCGTTAAGGTCACAAAAGTTCAGAAGAGCTTTAGCTTTGGTCGAGTTGAGAAATGGCTGTCAAAATCTGCAGATCGGGTAGAAACTGGCGATAAAAAGCTAACGCAGACTGGAATTGCGCCCTTACAACATCTAGCCTATGATGCACAATTAAAATTCAAGCATGACCAAATTCAAAATTTACTAAATAAAACTGATTTAAATATCGATGTCCTACCAACAATTGGGATGGATGATCCTACTCACTACCGTAACAAGGCCCAAGTGCCAGTTCGAATGGTGAATGGTCAGTTGGAGACGGGTTTCTACCGTCAACATTCTCACGACTTAGTCCCAATTGAAGACTATTATATTCAAGATCCTAAGATTGATGAAGCCATCGTTGTGGTTCGAGACTTACTTCGAAAATATCATATTGAACCATTTAATGAAGCATCACACACTGGGGTTGTTCGTAATCTGATGATTCGTCGTGGCTATTATTCAAACGAAACGATGATTTGTTTCATAACCAGAACCCAAAAATTACCAATGGTTGATGAATTGGTAAAGGAAATTACTGCCCAACTACCAGAAGTAACTAGTATCGTTCAGAATATTAACCAAGCTAAGACAAACGTTATTATGGGTAAGAAGAACAAGGTGTTATTTGGTAAAGAAACCATCAGCGACAAGCTCCTTGGTTTAACATTCGCTATTTCACCAACCTCTTTCTACCAGGTTAATCCGGTTCAAACTGAAAAGTTATATAAACTAGCGATCGAGCAAGTCGGTTTAAGTGGTAAGGAAACGGTTATTGATGCCTACTGTGGAATCGGAACGATTTCTTTGGCAATGGCTGAACACGCCAAGCAAGTTTATGGTGTGGAAATTGTTGCGGATGCTATTGAAGATGCAAAAGTGAACGCTCAAAAGAACCATTTGAATAATATTCAGTTTGAGGTTGGCAAGGCTGAAGATAAGATGGCAGAATGGCAACAAGCTGGTCTTAAACCGGATGTGATTGTGGTAGATCCTCCACGTAAGGGGTTAGCAGCTTCTCTAATTGAGAGTGCCACTAAGATGCAACCCAAGAAGGTTGTCTATGTTAGCTGTAATCCCGCTACTTTAGTTCGTGATGTTCAATTATTTGCTGATCAAGGTTACAAAGTTAATCAACCGATTCAGCCAGTTGATCAATTCCCACAGACGACTCATGTTGAGTCGGTAACTGTACTTGAGCGAGCATAGGTCTCATTCACCAAATTGGAACGGCAATAGATAATAACCGGGAGTGACTCATATTGAACGATCTGCTTCAATATAGGCAAGCAACAAGTTGGGTTGTCATTATTATCCTACTTGGATTGTTTGTCGTTGGCACAGCACCAATTTATATTTTAATTTACGTTTTCTTTGCTTTAGCAATGGCAATTCGGACGATGTTAGGAACAACAAAGCGGTCGGTAAAGTTTGGATTAATCATCTCATTTATTCTTGCGATGGTGGTTCAAATTGTCTTCTGTACCACCGTCGTATTTGTTGCACAGTCCCATACATCGGTAATTGGTCATTTAATCGCTAAAGTATTTGCCACTGCGATTATTCCTTTACCACTTATGTTAGAACGATTTATTATTTCAAATAAACCGGCAGATTTTTACCCACCTTCAGTGGAGGAAGCCGCTACATTGAGCTTTAACTTTCTCAAAAACAACCTAAATAAGGTTGTTAATGCGACAAAAAGTGCAGATAAGTTAAAGTCCACATTATCGGTAAAAAATCTGAGCGCAACTTTTGGTGATTTACATCGTCATAGTTCCACCAATTATATTAATAATGGTTCTTTAACTGAAGCGTACTTTGAAAAAGTTGAGGAAAGTCTGGCAGATCCGTATCTTTACATTGTGATTTCAAATACCGGAAGTCCTGCTAGCGAAATGATTGCAATGTTTACGATGAAGCAATTTAATCATGCATCGTTATCGTTTGATAAAGACTTAAAAACAATTATTAGTTATAATGGTGGCGTTAATGTGTATCCACCTGGATTAAATCCTGAAACTGTAGAAGCTTTTCATCAAAAACCGGATGCGTCAATTCTTGTTTATCGAATCCAAGCGACTCGCGGACAGAAACAAGCGGTCGCAGAGAAGGTTAAACAAATTAACGAAGATGGCAGTGCCTACAATATTTTGGGATTGGTCACGAAACATTCAATTCGACCTAACATCATGTTTTGTTCTCAATTTGTGTATAAGATGCTCGGTATTGCTGGGCTACAGTATTTTGAAAAGAAAGACGGCCAAGTTCGACCAACAGACTTTATTGAGTTGGATTATCATAAGCAACTAGAATATTGTTACGAAATTAAATTCAAATAGAAAAAGCCGACAAAAATGTCGGCTTTTTTGGTTGGAATAGATTAAAGTATTGGGAGAATGATTGCCATCCAAAACCAGGATATCGGCATGGCAACGATCATTGCCGGAATCATATCCGCAGTAGGAAACATGACAATTTGAACCATTCGGAATCCGCTTGCAAGCATCAGTACGCCACCAGCGGCTTTGAAGTCAAGAATCATGGCTGGATTTGTTAGGGGATAGATTAAGTGTGCGGCAAAGAATAAGATAATGAAAATAACAAATTGAGGCACCGCTATCAGTGAAACAACGTAGCCTAAATTGGCAGCAAAAATGGCGGCCGTAAAGAAATCAAGAATTGATTTGGAAATTAAAATGGTCGCGTCCCCATTCATTCCTTCAGTTAAAGCACCATAGATGCCAGTACCACTTGCACAGAATAAAACAATGACCGTGACCAAAGTTGCATCAAACGTTTTTTGATCAAGCGCTGCTGGTGCGTGGATGAATTTTGATATAAATTTTTGCATGTTTGAAGCACCACGATTGATCCATTCTCCGAGGTGAAAAATAAGGCCGATGGCTGTTCCAATGATAATTGAGAAAATAACCGCCGCCATATTTTTCATGGGTGCAATTGCGAAAATTCCCATGGCCATTGAACAAACACCAAATGCCATGTTGAGACTTTCCTTAAACCCTTTTGACATTTTCTTGCCACCTAGGGCACCAAAAATACCACCCAGAAGGACTGAAAGGGCGTTTACTGTTATACCAATTGGCATAATAACGAAGACCTCCTAATATCTGTCAGACTATATTGCCTAATCAAGAGAAAAGTTTACAGATAAAAGAAAATACTAGCAATTCAAGTTTTGTGTTAAAATATTCCAAATAGGAATGAAAGAGATTGGCGTAAATATGGATACTCGAAAATTAGCTACTTTTGTAGATTTAGCACAAACTAACAATTATAGTAAAACGGCGGAACGCCTCTATTCAACGCAGGCGACCGTTTCTAAGCATATTCTCTCGTTAGAGAAAGAATGGCATGTGATGTTATTCTCCAGAGCCCATCGAACCGTTTCTTTGACGGCAGAAGGCAAAAAGATTCTCCCTCTGGTAAATTCACTATTGGAGAAAGAGCACGAGTTGCAAAAAGTGATTGAACTGCAAAATAATCAACGAACAAATAGTCTGATTATTAAAACAATTCCCTCAGTTTCCCAGTATGGCGCTTTTAACGTTATTACGGAATTTGCCAAACAACAGCCTCAAATTGAGCTTAAATTTAATGAAGTTGAAACGGATTCGCTCTTTGATCAATTAGCTGACGAAAGTGCTGATATTATTTTTACGAGGCTTTTTGATAAGATTCCTCGTTTTGACGTGTTGACTAGCGAACAAGACTATTTTGTCGCATTGTTACCGAAAACTCATCCGTTAGCGAAACAAAAAGAGATTTCAGCGAATATGTTGAAGGGGGAATCGTTTTTACTGTTAGATGATTCTACCCAACTATTGGCGCCGGTAGTCGCTTCACTCAGGGAGGCGGGCGTTAAACCAGACATTATTTATGAGGGTAAACGAATAGATTTGATTTTGGGAATGCTAAATCGGGGAATGGGAGTTTCAATTATGATGAATAAATCATTTGATTTAAGCCATTTTGATCAGGTCGTTGCGATTCCCATTACGCCGCTTAAATACAGTAGATTAGCATTTGTGCGAACGAAGAAGAACCAGTCATCGGCAAGTGACCAGTTCTGGAAATTTGCGCAACAAAACCAGAAATAGTAGACTCATTCCATTATGGAATAGGTCTGCTATTTTTTTGAATTGTTTTGATTCAAGAAATGAACGATACTAAATACTGTAAGTAAAAGAGGAGGTTCTTTTCATGTCAGAACAACCATACGATTTAAGAAAAGTACTAAGCGAAATAAAAGATGATCCTAAACAATATCATGAAACCAATGTCGAAATTGATCCAGATGCTGATTTAGCTGGTGTCTATCGTTATATTGGTTCAGGTGGAACCGTTCAACGACCAACGAGCGAAGGTCCAACAATGATGTTTAATAACGTAAAAGGGTTCCCAGGTAGCCGAGTTTTGATTGGCTTACAGGCATCTAGGAAACGGGTTGGAAAAATTTTGCATCATGACTATAAAACGTTGGGTCAAATGTTAAATGAGGCTGTGACTCATCCAATGGCTCCCGTTGAGGTTACAAAAGCGAACGCGCCAGCGCAAGAGGTTGTCCATTTGGCAACGGACGCTGACTTTGATATTCGTAAATTACTTGCAGCACCAACTAATACACCAGTTGATGCTGGTCCTTACATTACGATGGGGGTTGTTTATGGTCATAGCGTAGACGGCCAAGAAAGCGACGTTACGATTCATCGAATGGTCTTGGAAGATAAAGACACCATCGGGATGTACATCATGCCTAGTGGCCGTCATATTGGGGCATTTTTGAAAGAGTATGAAGATCAAAACAAGCCGATGCCCATTACAATCAATATTGGCTTAGATCCAGCAATCACGATTGGTGCGACATTTGAGCCACCGACAACACCACTTGGTTATAATGAACTTCAGGTCGCTGGGGCACTCCGAAACGAAGCTGTCCAAGTTGTTCCTGGTGTCGCAGTCGACGCCATGGGAATCGCTCGTTCTGAGTGGATTATTGAGGCTGAAATTATGCCAAACCAGAAAATGCAAGAAGATATTAATACGAATTCAGGATACGCCATGCCAGAATTTCCAGGATACAATGGTAAAGCAAATCCTGCCGTCAACGTGGTTAAAATAAAGGCTGTGACGCATCGGAAAGACAATCCAATCGTTCAAACGACAATTGGTCCGTCTGAAGAGCACGTCTCAATGGCCGGAATTCCCACAGAAGCTTCTATTCTAAATTTGGTTGATCGTGCAATTCCAGGTAAGGTCCTAAATGTGTACAATGCACCAGCTGGTGGTGGAAAGCTCATGACGATTATGCAAATTCATAAAGACAACGAGGCCGATGAAGGGATTCAACGCCAAGCCGCATTGTTGGCATTTTCATCATTTAAGGAACTTAAAACGGTTATTTTAGTTGATGAAGACGTTGATATTTTTGATTGGAATGATGTCATGTGGACCATTAATACGCGGTTCCAAGCTGATCGCGATATTATGGTTTTAGAGGGGATGCGAAATCATCCACTTGATCCATCCGAATTGCCTGAATATGATCCTGCGCGAATCAGAATTAGAGGAATGAGTTCAAAGCTAGTTTTAGATGGAACATTCCCTTATGATATGCGGGACACGTTTAAGCGGGCGCAATTTAAAGAAGTTACAGATTGGAAGAAGTATTTAGATTAATTTAGGGGGGGCACATGAAAAAAATTGTTGTTGGTATTTCAGGTGCAAGCGGCACCATATACGGGATTCGTTTGCTAGAGGCGTTAAAGCAAGACCCCGATGTGGAAACTCATTTAGTCATGAGTCGATGGGCTAAAGAAAACCTTGCCGTGGAGGATACCGGTTATACAGATGCACAGGTCAAAGCATTGGCTGATTTTGTTTATCCGGAACAAAATATGGGCGCCACCATTTCGAGTGGCAGCTTTCTTCATGATGGAATGGTCATTGTTCCAGCAAGTATGAAAACAGTTGCTGCCGTCGCAACGGGCTTGGGTGATAATTTAATTGCCAGAGCCGCTGACGTGACGCTGAAGGAACAACGACAATTAATCATTGTCCCAAGGGAATCCCCATTTAATCAAATTCATTTGGAAAATATGTTGAAACTTTCGAAAATGGGCGTTGCAATTATTCCACCCATTCCGGCTTTTTATAATCAACCTAAAACGGTGGATGACATTGTGAACCATACCGTCATGAAGATTCTCGATCATTTGAATATCGATAATTCAATTAGTAAACGGTGGATTGGATTGGCAAATGCGCGTCAGGAAGCTAGAAAATAAGCAATGAAACAGTCACTTAAAAGGGTGGCTGTTTTTATTTATGAGAATTTGAACAGAATTTCATTGTATTATTTTACATTTGTTCAAAAATAAGGTATTCTATGTTTGTAAATGAAAGGGGTTTCAAACAATGAAATTAACGATAGAACAATTAGCAAAATATATTGATCACACTAACTTAAAGGCAGAGGCAACTAAGGCTGATATTCAAAAGACTTGCGAAGAGGCCGCAAAGTATAATACGGCTTCCGTTTGTGTTAACTCGTACTGGATTCCATTTGTTGCGGAGCAATTAAAGGGCACAACTGTTAATCCAATCGCAGTTGTTGGCTTTCCCTTAGGTGCAATGTCAACTAATGCCAAGGTTTATGAGGCAAATGACGCGATTGACGCTGGTGCTGAAGAAATCGACATGGTTATCAATATTGGCGAACTTCGCGGTGGAAATACCGAAGTTGTGTTAGCAGATATTAAAGCTTTGTCAAAAGCTGTTCATGCAAAAAATAAACTATTAAAAGTTATTATTGAAACAGCACTCTTAAACAAGGATGAAATCAAGCTTGCTAGCAAATTAACAGTTGAGGGCGAAGCAGATTTTGTGAAAACTTCTACCGGATTCTCTACATCTGGTGCTAAACTAGAAGATGTTAAAATTATGAGAGAAACCGTTGGACCTGATTTTGGTGTTAAGGCTTCTGGTGGTGTTCACTCATATGAGGAAGCCATTGAAATGATTGAAGCTGGTGCAACTCGCTTAGGTGTTAGTGCAACGGTCGCTATTTTAACAGGTTCTAAGGATACATCTAAAGGCTACTAAAATTTCCAGAGAGGATGTTATTTCATGACTTATAAGCGTGTTTTTGGTCTCGTTTTAGATTCAGTTGGTACTGGGGCAGCTCCCGATGCTGATAAGTTCAATGATGGTGGTGCTGATACTTTAGGCCACGTTGGTGAACATTTTGCCGGTAAATTAAAGATCCCCAATCTTCAGAAATTAGGAATCTCAAATTTAAGAGCGGTTCCTATTGAGGGTGTTCCAGCAGTAGAAAAGCCAATTGGCTACTATGGCAAAATGCAAGAAATATCGGCGGGTAAGGACAGTATGGACGGCCACTGGGAAATGATGGGCTTGCCAGTCAAAAAAGCGCTCAGTACATTTCCAAATGGCTTTCCTGAAGAAATTTTATCTAAGCTTGAGAAGTTCTCAGGACGTAAGATAATTGGAAACCGACCAGAATCAGGGACAAAAATCATTGCCGAACTTGGCGAGCAACAGATGAAAACGGGGGATCTGATTGTCTATACATCAGGTGACTCTGTTATCCAAATTGCCGCCCATGAAGACGTTATTCCGCTCAAGGAACTATACAAAATTTGTGAGTATGCGCGTTCCATCGTTAATGGACCTGAATATACGGTTGGTCGGATTATTGCACGACCATACGTGGGTCCTGATAAGGATCACTTTACGCGAACCGCAAACCGTCACGACTTCACTTTGGAGCCTACTAGTGATACTGATATTGATTTTCTCCAACAAGCTGGTGTTCATACCGTTGGTGTTGGTAAAATTAATGACATATTCTCGGGTCACGGAATTGATGAAGGTTACCATAACGAAAGCAACATGGATGGAATGGATCATGTGGATCACGTGATGACTGAAGATTTCACCGGATTTTGCTTTATTAACCTGGTTGATTTTGATGCGATGTATGGTCATCGTCGTAATCCAGAAGGCTTCGGAAATGCATTGATGGAATTTGATAAACGTTTGGGAACGGTTTTAGACAACATGAAACCAGATGACCTCTTGCTCATTACCGCTGATCATGGAAATGACCCTGGTTTTAGGGGAACAGACCATACCCGTGAATTTGTCCCATTACTTGCTTATTCGCCAAGTATGAAAGAGTCTGGTAGTCTAGGAATTCGTTCACCATTTGCTGATTTTGGTGCAACTGTTCTTGATAACTTCAAGGTTTCTGGAAATGGTAACGGACAAAGTTTCTTGGACGAACTAAAATAATTCCCTTAAGGAGGAAATTTCATGAGTGAGCATATTGAAGCAAAAAAGGGCGATATTGCAGATACAGTATTACTTCCTGGTGATCCACTGCGAGCAAAATATATTGCCGAAACTTTTTTTGAAAATCCTGTTCGATATAACACAGTGCGAAACGCATTTGGCTATACAGGAACCTATAAGGGAAAACGAGTATCCGTTCAAGGAACGGGCATGGGAATTCCATCAATTTCCATCTACACGAATGAATTAATTAATGAATATGGTGTAAAAACGTTGTTCAGAGTGGGTTCTTCAGGCGGTATGAGTCCAGATGTCCACGTTCGTGACGTGATTTTAGCAGAGGGCGCAACCACCGATTCATCCATTATCCATAACACGTTTGGCGGTGGAATCTATTTTGCACCTATTGCTGATTTTGGCCTACTAGATACGGCTTATCACGCAGCTGATGAATTAGACATTCCAGTTCGAGTTGGAAACGTTCTTTCTGAAGATCGTTTCTATAATGATGAAATGGACCGTCAAAAATTAGTTGATTATGGCGTGGCAGCAACGGAAATGGAAACCGCTGCACTTTATCTATTGGCAGCAAAGTACCATGTACGAGCTTTAGCAGTTTTGACAATCAGTAATCATTTGATTACGGGTGAAGAAACGACAGCTGAAGAACGAGAAAAATCGTTTAATGACATGATTAAGGTTGCTTTAGAAACAGCCGTTAAAGGCTAGTTTATAATACTGAGGAGGGGGACGAATGGCGTTTGATGCATTCGCCCCCCGTTGTGAAGGAAGTGGAATTGATTGAGCGAGTCACGACAAGTTAGATTTGAGCACGGGCTCCAAGTTGCTAAATTATATTACGAACAAAATATGAGTCAAAGCCAAATTGCAAAAGCAATGTCAATTTCGCGACCAACAGTGTCTCGGCTTTTACAATTTGCTCGAGATCAAGGAATCGTTCGAATTCAAATAAACGATTTATTAATGGATGTCTCAACGTTAGAGGCTCAACTTAGAAGCAAGTATCAAATTGACGTTCACGTGGTTCCCACTAGAGGGCTGGCCGTTAAAGAACGCTTAAGTGTGGTTGGACAAGCAGCGGCGCAGTACCTTGAATCTATCACGAAGCCACAAGATATCATTGGGATTGGGTGGGGGAAAACTATTTACTCAGTTGGATCTCATTTGTCAGAGATGGCAGTACCAGGTGTCATGGTTGTGCAAATGAAGGGTGGCGTTTCCTACTCGGAGCAGCCGACTTATGCGTTTGAGTCAATAAACGCGTTTGCCCATGCATTTCAAACCTACCCCCAGTACTTACCGCTACCAGTGATATTTGATAACTTGCAGACTAAGCAACTCGTTGAACAAGAACGGCATATTCAGCAGGTGACGGAACTATCTAAAGAAGCAAATATTGCTGTTTTTTCGGTTGGAACGGTTCGAGATAACGCGATGATTTTTCAGTTAGGATATTTAAAAAAGGCTGAAATTACCTATTTAAAAAAACACGCAGTTGGTGATATTTTTTCTCGATTTATTGATAAGGACGGCCAGATTGCTGATGAAACATTGAATGAGCGAACAATTGGGATTTCACTACCTGATTTGAAAACAAAGGCTCACGCAATTTTGGTTGTTTGTGGTGATGAAAAGGTGACTTCGACTGACGCTGCATTAAAGGGTGGTTATGCCAACTGTTTGGTAATTGATCAGCATGCAGCGCAAAAACTTTTGGATTATGACTAAATAGATGAGGTGAATAATATGAGAATGCTAGATATTATCGAGTCAAAGAAACAAGGAAATAAATTATCAGATGATGAGATTCAATTTTTTGTTGATGGCGTCGTTGATGGGTCTATCCCTGATTACCAGACGAGTGCTTTGTTAATGGCAATTTATTTCAATGGGATGACGGATAGTGAGCAGACTAAACTGACGATGGCGATGATGCATTCTGGCGATCATTTGAACTTGTCATCAATTGAAGGCATCAAAGTTGATAAGCACTCAACCGGTGGTGTTGGAGATAAAACCAGTATTCCGCTTGCTGCACTAGTTGCAGCGCTGGGTATCCCAGTTCCAATGATTTCCGGTCGTGGCTTAGGCCATACGGGTGGTACGTTGGATAAATTGGAAGCGATCCCAGGATACAAGGTGGAAATTAGCGAATCCGACTTTAAGAAACAGGTTCAGAAAGAGCAGTTGGCTATTATTGGCGCAACAGGAAATATTGCCCCAGCTGATAAGAAAATTTATGCGCTACGTGACGTTACGGCAACGGTTGATTCAATTCCATTGATTGCCGGCTCAATCATGTCTAAGAAAATTGCATCAGGAACAGATGCGCTGGTGATTGATGTTAAAACTGGTGCAGGTGCGTTCATGAAGACGCTTGATGACTCGCGAGCACTTGCTAAGGCGCTTGTAAAAATTGGTCAGGGAGTTGGAATGGACTGCATGGCACTCATTTCAGACATGAATCAACCCTTGGGTAATGCGATTGGGAATGCCCTTGAAATTAAAGAATCGATCGATTTGCTGAATGGCAATGGTCCCAAAGACCTACTTGAGCTGGTATTAACGTTAGGAAGCCACATGGTAGTTCTTGCTGGCAAAGCACAAACGCTTGACGAAGCTCGGCAAAAGCTCGAAGGGACGATTACAGATGGATCAGCTCTAGAGCGGTTCAGAGCGATGGTTGTGGCCCAGGGTGGAGACGGAAGTGTCGTTGATCATCCAGAGATTATGCCTCAAGCCAAGTTTAAGATTGAACTGCCTGCAAAGGAAAGTGGCGTTGTTTCCGAAATTGAAGCAGATGAGATGGGAATTGCCAGCATGCTTTTAGGCGGTGGCCGACAAAAAGCTGATGATCAGCTGGACTATGCAGTTGGTATCGTGCTCCATAAGAAGATTGGTGATAAGGTCAGCAAGGGTGAGTCACTCATGACCATTTACAGTGACACGGAACAAATTGATGATATCAAGGAACAAATTTACCAGAACGTTAAAATCACTGATTCCGCTTCAGCACCAGAGCTCATTAAAGAAATCATTAAATAACCGAGTGATTTTTACTGTTCATTAATTTTGAATTGGGTATAATTAATGCTAAAGACGGTAAAACGGGGGATGGATATGCTGGATAATTTACTACAAGTAATCAAGGATGAAGGAGTTGCTGAGCAGCTTTTTCATAGTCTGATTGGAATTGAAGTAGAAGCGTATCGAGTTGACCAAGAGGGTCGGTTAAGCGAGCAACCCTATCCCCGCAAATTGGGTAAGCACGAATATCATCCCTACCTAAAGGCGGATAAAACGAAAACTAAATTTGAAGTTGTGACGGATCCAAATCCGAATATTGGTGGTGTTCTTGACCAGTTAGATACACTTCAGACCGCTTTTTATCGCTCACTAGAAGGCGACGATCGAATTTGGCCGCTTAGCACGCCGCCTCGGGCCAATGGAACAACAAATGGTACAGTTAATAGTGACGAGCGTACAACCGGCGTACACGTTAACTACAGCATCCCTGATCCAGTGATCAATCGCCTGTACAGCCACTATCAATCAGAGTATGCAACCGTTATTGAGTTTAAAAATAATCTTTACTTGCGAATGATGCAAAACTTTATTTGTAATCGTTGGTTATTGACGTATCTATTTGGCGCTAGTCCTGAGTCAACTCATTCAGCATTTTCAAAAATTGATCATCCTGTTCGGAGTATCCGAAATAGCGATTTGGGTTTCGTAAATTTAACAACTAAAAAATTGAGCTATGCGTCTGTAGAAGCACACATTGCAGATCTCAACCAGCAAATTAAATTGGGTCAGCTGGCAACGATTGCTGATTACCAGGCGCCAATCAGGATGCGGGGGTCAGAAACACCTGACACCTTAAAGTCAATCGGTGCGCGCTATCTTGAAATACGTGCCTTGGATAATACACCATTTACCTCTAATGGGATTAGTCGTCACGCCTTGTACTTTATGAAATTCTTTATGATTGATTTGATGGTTCGACCAGTGGATACTAGTCGGCTATCTGCAATTTTACAATTAGGGATTGAAAAGAATAATCGCGTTGCTCTAGAGTTACCAACTGCTCATACGTACCTTGAGAATGAAGGCGTGTCTATTTTTAGCGACCTTAAAGTGTTGGCGTCAGAGCTAAATGCGCACATTGAGCAAACGGCAGCTTTAGATGATTTATTTGAAGTCATGACGCATCCCGAGTTAACACCGGCAGCGATGATTTATAATCGAGCTGGAAATCAAGCTATTGATTCGTTTGCGTTGAGTGTTGCAACTCGTTGGCGGACTGAACGATTAAGTTCGCGAAAGCTCTTGCCAGCAATTGGTCGACTTTCGCACAAGGCACAACAGGTTATCCTAATTGCGATTCAACGAGGGATTCAGTACTATCAAATTAAGGATGAGCAGGGTGGCGACCTACTGATGTTGACTTATGAAAGCATCACCCAAGTTATCTTGATGATTGATATTGAAAAATACGAACCGGAACAATTAATTCACAAATTGTTTCCGACCTTCGAAATGTAAACAAAAAGGAACTATGATTGAAAAAATCATAGTTCCTTATTTTTGTGCTGCTTATAAAAGTAAACTGGAATACCAATCCCTGTTAACAAAAGGCCAACCATTGCCAATAAAGGCTGAGTGAAGATGGTTAGCAGGAGAATGAAGATCCCACCAACGATTGCGATAATTGGAACGGCAGGATACCAGGGAACCAGGTACGGTCGCTTAAGTTTGGGTTCCCGTTTTCGTAAAATAAAGATGGCAATAAAAATCATTACGTTGAAAATCCACATAACGAACACAAGCATGTCAGTCAACAAATCAAAAGAACCGAGACACATCATGATGACGGCAATTAACAACTGAACGCTACCAGCAAAGTAAGGTACATAAGTGTGTGGCGACAAACGCTTGAAGTATTTGCTAAATGGTAGTGAGTTCTCTTCTGCCATTGCAAATGGTACTCGCATACCTGTCAGCGTATAGCCGTTGATGGCACCGTAAACGGATATTAGAATCCCAATCGTGACTAATTTACCGCCAGATTGGCCAAATAGTGCCATGGCAGATTCCGCCGCGGTATTTTGATTACCGGCAATTTGGTCGATTGGAATTGTTTTTAGAAAGACGAAGTTAATGAGCGCATACACAATGGTAATAAATAAGAGGCCCAATGCAATTGCTTTGGGCAAGTCCTTTTCAGGATTCTTGAGTTCACCAGCGATGGTTCCGATGTTAATCCAACCATCGTAAGCAAACATTGTGGCAAGCAGTCCACCACCAAACGCGGTCCAAAATCCGATATGGTGACCCGTTGCAACCGGCCACCAAGAAACGTCAACTTGGCCAGGGGTAAAGATCCCCCAGATAATAATGAGGATGATCGGAATGAGCTTAAAAATCAGTGTGATTGATTGGAGTCGTCCGCCAACTCGGGCACCCAAAAAGTTAATCAGGGTGATACTTAGACCACAAATGATGGCAATTGGGATGTGCCAAATGATTGGCAAATGAAATAAATTTAAAAATTGGGTGGAGAAGATAATGGAAAGTGCGGCAATATTTGCTGGATAATAAACGAGGATTTGGGCCCAACCCATTAAGAAGGCGGGTAATTTACCATATGTATATTCAACATATTTAATTGCCCCACCAGTGTGCGGGAGGGCGGCAGCGATTTCAGCACTAGTTAACCCTGCACAGAGTGTCAGGATTCCACCAAGCAACCAAGCAATAATTGTCATGCTAGCTGAATAATTAGAGCTAACGACACTTGCTACTTTAAAGAAGACACCACCACCGATAACGGTACCCATGACGGTAGAAAATGCAGTGAAAAAACCTATCTCTCTTTTTAAATGTTTCTCTTCCATATAAATACTCCTTATTCAAAAACTTCAGCCCGATAAGTATACCATAATTGGAAAACGCAAGGCGACAAAAAAGGCTACGACATCACTGTGTCGTAGCCTTAATAGATTAACTTTTAATGGAAGAACATGTTTAAAATCATAACGATAATGATACCGACGACAGAAATCACTGTTTCTAGTACGGTCCAGATGGAAAGAGTTTGTTTGATGGTTAAATCAAAGTATTCTCTGAACATCCAGAAACCGGCATCGTTAACGTGAGATGCAGCAAGTGAACCGGCACCGATGGCAAGAACCATCAGAGCTGGATCTACACCAGATTGTGCCATTAATGGAGCAACAATCCCGGCAGCTGTTAATGCTGACACAGTTGCTGAACCAAGCGCAACACGGAGGACAACGGCGACTAACCAACCAAGAATTAGTGGTGACATTCCTGAGTTAGTGAAGATCTTGGCAACTTCATTACCAACACCACCATCAATTAGGACTTGCTTGAAGGCACCACCACCACCAATAACCAAGAGAAGCATGGCGATTGATTTAACGGCGTTTTCTAGTGAAGCCATGATGTCAGTCGTTGCACGACCACGACCCCAGCCCATTGTGAACATTGCGAACACAAGTGAGATAAGCATGGCGATACTTGGTGATCCAATCAAACTAATGATTTGGTCAACCATTGTTGGATCTTTTGGTGTTTCTCCACCATTGACAGCCATTGAATAGATGGTTGTAATTGCCATCAAAATAACTGGGAAGAGGGAAGTTAACACTGAGATACCAAATGAAGGCGCTTCTTCTTTAGTGAAGGTTTTCATTTCACCAAATGAGCTGAGGTTACCCTTTTGCTCAAAAGCTGATGGTGCAAATTTTTGAGCTAACTTAGTGAAGAGTGGACCAGCGACATAAGCGGCTGGAATTGCGACAACTAAACCAAAGATAAGGACTTTACCAGTGTTTGCGTTCAATGCTGCTGAAATAGCAACTGGCGCTGGATGAGGTGGTAAGAATCCGTGAGTAACTGATAAAGCAGCTGCCATTGAAATACCTAGGTAAAGAATTGGTACGCCGGCTTCAAGAGCGATTGCGAAGACGATAGGAATCAAGAGAACCATACCAACTTCGAAGAATAAGGCGATACCAATGATAAATGAGGCAAGCATGATGGCTAGTTGAAGCCGTTTGCGACCAAATTTATCAATTAAGGTAGTTGCGATGGTGTGAGCACCACCAGCATCAGCAACCAATCGACCAAGCATAGCACCAAAACCAAAGACTAGTGATAATTCACCAAGTTGGCTTCCAATACCATCTTGAATACTGGTTGCAATTTTAGTCATGTCCATACCAAGAAGAAGGGCGGTAAGAACGGACGTAAGAATTAAAGCAACGAATGTGTTTACTTTAAAGCGAATGATTAACAAAAGTAGAAATACGACACCGATAACGAGTGCAAGAATTGCCATGAGATAGTAAGCCCTTTCATTGTTTATTTATAAAGTAGTGACTCGGATGAGCCACTAGCTTTAAGACCTTTTAATATACGCCTTTTTTTGAGAAAGGCAAGTGAATAAGTTTTGAATAACTAGTCGTCATTCTGATTTTGCTTTTTTTGTTCCTCATTACGCTGAAATTCAGCAATATTCTTGTATTCAGTCTGAAGTAAACGACTAAGACGAATATAAATTGGAACCAATGTCCGATATGCTTCAAATGTTTCTGGATTAGGATGGTGGACATTTGTAACCCCAACGAACTTCTTAACTTCGCTTAGGTCATCAATGATTCCCAAACTATACATACCCAAGACAGCGGCGCCTAAAGCAGTTCCCTCGAAACTCTCGGGAATAGTCACGTCCTGTTCAAAGATATCAGCCAACATTTGACGCCAAAGAGCTGATCGTGCAAAACCACCGGTAGCTTGGATACTCTTGGGTTTTCCAACGACTTCCTCTAACGCCAACATAACGGTGTAAAGATTGTAAACAATTCCTTCTAGCGCAGCGCGAACCATATGAGCACGTGTATGAGTTCTAGTTAGACCGAAGAATGAGCCTCGTGCATTTGCATCCCAAATTGGGGCACGTTCGCCACCTAAGAATGGGTGGAAAATCAAACCATCAGAACCAGCTGGAATTTTTTCTGCAATTTGCGTTAACAAATCGTATGAATCAATTTGCATTTGTTCAGCGGTAATCTTTTCTGGTGCAAATAGTTGATCTCTAACCCAACGGAAGACAATTCCTCCATTGTTGACTGGACCACCAACCACCCATTTGTTAGGGGCAAGATAGTAACAGAAAACACGGGCCTTTGGATCAATGCGAGGCTTGTCGGTAATAACCCGAACGGCGCCTGAAGTACCAATGGTAACTGCGACGACACCAGGGTCGATTGCATTTACGCCAAGGTTAGAAAGAGGACCGTCAGTCGCACCCATAATGAATGGGACGTCTTTTTCGATGCCAATTACTCGTGCATATTCATCACGTAAGCCAACCATCTTATCAGTGGTGTCCACTAATTCAGGTAGTTGATCACGAGTTACACCAGCAACTTCTAGCGCTTGGTCATCCCAATCCATATTGAAGATGTTGAACATCCCTGTTGCATTAGCAGTTGAATACTCTTCTTTGAGTTGTCCAAACAACTTATAAAGAACGTATTCCTTTATTCCAACGAACCATGAAGCTTTCTTAAATAAATCAGGTTGGTCATTTCTGAGCCAGATTAATTTAGAAAGTGGTGTCATTGGGTGAATCGGTGTTCCAGTCTTTTCGTAAAGCTGTTTACCAACGCCATTTTCACGTAATTCATCAGCATACTTAACGGCTCGATTGTCCGCCCAAGTGATAGCTCGCGTTAATGGTTTGTAGTTTTCATCCAGTAGAATCAAACTATGCATGGCAGCTGAGAAAGAAACACCTTTTAATGTTCCAGTCTTCAGGTCAGCTTTTCTTAAAACGGCTGTTAAACCATCCAGAACGCCGGAGAAGATCTCTTCTGGATCTTCTTCAGCCATATCTGGTTGATCTTGATAGAGGGGATAGAGGTTATTGGAGTAGCCTAATACCTTACCCGCAGTATCATAAAGTACTGTTTTGACACTGGTTGTTCCAATGTCAATACCAATCATGTAATCCAATTGATTTACCCCTTTTCAAATAGTGCGTATAACCTAAGGTCAATTTAAGTTAATTATTTACCAGGTTTGTCCATTGCGTGTCCACCGAAGCCGTTACGAAGGGCTGCAACAACCTTACCAGTGAATGTGTCATCTTGCATTGAACGGTAACGAGTCATCAAAGCCATTGCAATAACTGGCGTTGGAACCTTGTGGCTAAGTGCTTCTTCAAGTGTCCAAGCACCTTCACCAGATGAGTGCATACGACCAGCAATTTGTTCAAGTTCTGGATCTTTAGCAAATGCTTCTTCTGCTAATTCCATGAGCCATCCACGAATAACTGAACCATGGCTCCAAACCTTTGCAACTGCTTCGTTGTCGTAGTCAAAATCGCTTGCTTCAAGAACTTCAAAACCTTCAGCGATAGCTTGCATTTCACCATATTCGATACCGTTATGAACCATCTTAAGGTAGTGGCCTGAAGCAGCACGGCCAGTGTAAAGGTAACCGTCTTCTTCGGAAATATCTTCATATAATGGGCGAATTGTTTCAAATGCTTCCTTGTTGTCGCCACCAATCATGAAGTTACCGTGTGAACGAGCGCCTTCCATACCACCAGATGTACCAGAATCAAAGAAAATAATGTCCTTGTTCTTTAATAATTCGTTGTGACGAAGTGAGTCCTTGTAGAATGAGTTACCGCCATCGATTAAGATGTCACCGGCACCCAATAAGTTGCTTAAATCTTCGATAGTTGAATCGGTTGGTTTGCCAGCAGGTACCATAACCCAAACAATCTTTGGTGATGGTAATTTGGAAACCATGTCTTTCAAACTGTCGGCGCCTTCAGCACCTGCAGCAACTGCTTCTTTAACGTTGTCTTGACTTAAATCAAAACCAACGATTTCGTGGTTGTGATCCATTGCATTCTTTGCAAGGTTCAAACCCATTTTTCCTAAACCAACTAATCCTAGCTTCATTATTAATAACGCTCCTTAGCAAAAATTTAGTAACGAAACTATTATATGAAAATACTTTTCACATTTCAAGTGTTTTAGTGTAAAATATTTACAAAATGAAAAAAAGTATCAATTGGGGGATACATAATCATGCATTCAACGTTAAGTAATATTCGCTCCTATTTTCCGAATTTAAGTCAAACGGATCGAAAAATAGCTAACTATGTTTTGAAAAATCCAAATAAGTCTGGCCGAGAAACCATCAAGAGTTTGGCGGCCACAGTAGGCGTCTCAACCGCTTCTATTTCAAGATTTGTGAAACGAGTGGGCTATCATAATTTTCGTGAGTTTTCAGTTGAACTTGCCCAGATTGAGACAAATTCAACGAGTGGTCAGACAATCTTCAAAGAAATTGACAGGGGGGATTCCCTTGCAACAATTACTCAGAAGACATTTCATTCACAAATCAGTGCGCTTGAGTCGACACAGGCTGCCCTTAAAGAATCTGAATTGGCCCGTGCTGTCCTAAAAATTATTAAATCAAAACAACTAAACTTTTTTGGCCTTGGCGCCTCATCTATCGTTGCCTTAGATGGCTATCATAAATTTTTAAGAACCTCTTTAAATTGCGTTTTCCATCCTGACTATGATATTCAATTGATGCAAGCAGCCAGAATGAACGAGGATGATTGTGCCATCGTTATTTCCCATTCAGGAGAAAATCATGAGACCTTGTTACTCGTTGAAACACTAAAGGAACAGGGAACCCCGATAATCGGGATTACAAGCTTCGCTAATTCAACCTTGGCAAATGAGGCGGATGTAACCTTACTATCATTAGCAGAGGAAGTTAACTATCGATCTGAAGGAATGTATTCTTTAATTGCCCAAATGACAATTATGGATACGCTCTTCATGATGTCGGCCGTTCGAATTTCTCATGATATGGAAGGCGTCATGAAGTCCGTTCATGATGTTATTGAGAAAACGCGTCATTAAAGTGATCCGTGTTAAAATAGGATAGAGCAAAGATGTTTCGGGGGGTGAGTGTCGTTTATGGGCAAGAAAGTTCAACCTATATATGAATCAACGTATCGTCATCGAAGTACACGTCGTAGAACACGGATTTTGACAGTTCTGATTCTTCTAATTATTTTGATTGGTGGATTTTGGCTGTTTCAAAAGCACCAGAATAAGCAGTTGAGTCACTATCCAGTAAAGGGAGTGACGTTAAGTCAGGATGACGGCTATATTGATTTTCACCAGCTGGCACAAAAAGGTGTTAAATTTACCTATCTCAGAGCAAGTTCAGGAGCAAGCTTCATTGATGACCAATTTAGTAATTCATTTAGCCAGTTTCAAGGAACGGATTTGAAAATTGGCGTTTACCACATGTTCAGTTTTTCCAGTTCTGCATCAGCCCAATACGTAAACTTTCGTCGGGCAATCGGAAAGTCGGATGGCGTCCTTCCAATAGCTCTGCAAGTCAGCTATTATGGTTCGTATTCTGAAAACAGCATTAATCAATCGGCCCAACAGGTAAAATTAAAAAAACTGGCTAACCTCATTTCTACTCATTACCAGAGAAGTGTTGTTATTTGGACCACTGACTCAATTTGGCACACATGGGTGAAGGCAAGCGTTCCAAAGGCAGCCTTCTGGATGGCGGATGGCAAGTTAAAACGGACGAATGATCGGATGCCATTTATTGAATATAATCCCAAAGGCAAAATGACGTTAAGTGGCAGTGAACAACAGGTGTCACAGAGTGTCTTTACTGGCAATCAGAAGCAGTGGCGTAACTATCTAAATGCAATTACGAATACTAAATAAACAGAAAAAGCAGGCGTCTCGGATAAAGGTTACTTTATCCAGGGCTCCTGCTTTTCGAACGGTTTTATTTTATTTATCTGCAATCAAGATTAAATAATCCTGATTATCGGCTTCATCAAATAGGTGAGTGGGCTGCTTGTCATTTGCGGTTAAAACCAAGCGGTAACCGAACTTATCGATGAAGATTAACGATTCCTTTGTCATACTTTTCACGGTAACCTGCAATGGCTGGTGATCAATCTTCACCGACATGTCAGGACTAATTTCGAGTTGGTGGATACGATTATGTTGATCATCCACGTAACGCCAGGTTCCTGAATAAAATAGTGGGGAGACATCATCAGTTAGTGGTTCTTTCACGTGAGAACGATCACGTTTGGATAGGCGGCGTTTGAACTGGTCAAACAATCCGTGCCGTAATCCGTCATTATTGTTGTTCATATGATCATCCTCCCCTACAGAGCCAACTCTTCCACGTCAACTATAACATGATTATTTGACTGAGAATAGCAAACGGATTGTAAATTACTGTGAAAATGGTTTAAATACACTTTAGGTAAATTAACTGTTATCATGAAGTTAACGATTGTTAGCTAATTGGAGGGCATATTAAATGTTAAAATTAGGTATTATTGGGACAAATTGGATTACGCAACAATTTGTAGAAGCGGCAGCTGAAACAAAGCGGTATGAACTGGTTAGCGTCTACTCAAGAACGTTAGCAAAGGCCAAAGATTTTGGCAAAAAAAATGGCGCAACAAAATTCTTTGATGATTTGACTGAGTTCTTTAAATCGGACACGTTTGATACGGTTTACATTGCCTCACCAAATAGTCTTCATTTTGCACAGGCAAAGCTGGCCATAGATCACGGGAAAAACATTATAGTGGAAAAGCCTGCGTTTACAAACCAAAAGCAAATGCAGAAAATTCAAGAACTATTAACTAAAAATCCCAGTGTTCACCTACTTGAAGCCGCGAGAAATGTTCATACGAAGAATTTCAGCGCAATCAAAAAACAGGTTGTAGCGATGGATCGCATCCAAGGAGCCAGCTTCACTTATATGAAGTATTCTTCTAGATATGATCAAGTTCTGGCTGGTGAAACGCCAAATATTTTCACCCTTAAATTTGCCGGTGGCGCCTTACAAGATCTTGGTGTGTATACAGCATATGATGCAATTGCACTATTTGGGATGCCTGATGATGTTGCCTACTATCCACAGTTTATTAGTACTCAGGTTGACGGAAAAGGAACGGCAATCCTTCGATATCCCGAATTTGATGTAACCTTAAACTTCGGTAAGATTACCAATTCATTTGCTAGTTCAGAAATTTATGGTATGAAGGATACGATTGTCATTGACGATGCCGGCGAGTTAACGGACGTCCAATACCACGATGAAGATGGTAAGGTGACACAAATTGGTGACACGCCTGAAGGCAATCCAATGGTTGATGAAGCTAATGACTTTGCAGAGATATTAGAGGCGCCAGAAGCACCAAAGAATCGAGAAAACTATGAAAAATGGTTAAGTTTAAGTATTAACGTTAATAAAGTACTATTTAATTTACGTCAATCTGGTAAACTAGAATTTCCAGATGATTAATGATCGGAGCATATGAATGTTAGAACAATTTAAGGAACAATTTGAAAAACGCGGGTATGAAAAGCCAACTGCAATTCAGGAGGCTGTGTTTGAACCAATGAGTCAACATAAGAGTGTGTTAGGACTTGCACCAACGGGCTCTGGAAAAACGGTTGCCTTTATTTTACCCATTTTAGGTGAAGTGGTACCGGGGGATGGCAGTCAAATTTTGATTCTTTCACCCTCTCAAGAATTAGCAATGCAAACGACGAGTGTCATTCGTGATTGGGCGAAGTCGTACGATGTTAAGGTGCTGGCGCTAACCGGTGGTGCGAATGTTAAACGCCAAATGGAGCAATTGAGAAAACGGCCAGAAATTATTATTGGTACGCCAGGTCGAGTTCTTAACTTGGTGGAGGACCGTAAATTAAAGCTGCATCTAATGCAGACGATTATCATCGATGAGGCCGACGATTTATTAGCAGGTGAGACGCTAGAAACGGTTAGAAATACAGTTGAACAAGCACCGGCAGACGTTCAACTAGGCTTCTTCTCAGCTACGGAAACGCCAATCCTGCATGAATTACCAAAGTGGTTTGGTCAAGAGGTGGAAACCTTTGATGTCCGTTTGATAGATGATACTCAGGGACAAGTTGCACATGATTTGCTTCAAATATCACCTAAAAAACGCGTAGAATCACTTAAGAAACTCTCAACGATGGAAAACTTTCGAGCACTTGTTTTCTTCAATCAAATGAGTACGTTAAAGTATGTCGTTAGCCGTTTCCGGCATGAACACGTTGCCTTTGCTGAACTGACAAGTGATGCACGACAGGTACAGCGAGAAAAGGCCCTAAAAGATTTCAGATTAGGCAGGGTCAAGTTACTTTTGACGACTGATGTGGCAGCTAGGGGACTAGATATTCCTAAGCTACCGGCAGTTGTGAACTTTGACCTTCCATCAACTCCTAATACCTATGTTCACAGAGCTGGACGAACAGGTCGAATGGGTGAACCAGGGTTAGTGGTTTCAATGGGAGACGATCATGATTTGCGTGATTTTCGACACCAAATGGCTAAAAGTGATTACGAATATAAACGAGTTTACTTCTTTAAGAAGGCACTAGTTGAACGAATTCCAGATCAGCCCAAAGCACGAGTTGAGGCCAGCACCACCAACTCAACTTCTACACCAACTGGTCGGGAAACCCATAAAGGGGCAGAGCGTGCTAAGCGAGAACCATATAGCTCTGCTAAAGTAGTTGAAACGCCAATTAAGAAAAAAGGGCACAAAAAGCACCAAAAAAATAAAGGGATGCGGAAGAAGCGTCGTGAACAATCTGACAAAGTGTAGCTTTACTTTCGTCTGAATCCATGCGAAAATATTGTTTGGATTCAGTTTTGTTCCCATAGCACAACTGGATAGGGCACCCGCCTCCTAAGCGGCTGATCCCGGTTCGAGTCCGGGTGGGAACATAAAAGGGCATTACGCAAATACGTAATGCCCTTTTTGGTGGCCTAATCTTGCTAAATTGTAATGTCTGAATGAGAAAGCTGGTATAATAAGCGTAGAGAAAATCACGTCTTAAGAAACGAGGTTGATGACATGTCAGAGATACCAAATTTTGATCCCAAACAAGTCCATAGAATTTTGGTTGGGGTGGATGATTCACCAGATGCTCAATTAGCTTTTAGGTATGCAATGAACAGGGCGAAGCAAGATTCAGCTGAGCTATTTATTTGTTCGGTCTTAGAATCAGATGAAATGAGTGTTTACCAAATCATGAGCAAAGACTATGTTCATGGTAAACGAGGTGACCTTGAAAATCACTTGGAAGATTATCGAAAGTTGGCTGAAGGTTTCGGCGTTGAAAATGTTCGAACCGTCATTGCGGAAGGTGATCCTGGAGAGACAATCGTTAAAAAGGTTATTCCCGCAGTCAATCCGGATTTACTTGTTGTTGGATCCTTGTCCAAGGATGGGGTTCGTAAGTACTTTGGTAGCCAAGCAGCCTATATGGCTAAATACGCACCAATTTCCGTTATGATTGTTAGATAAATACTTGTATAGGAATTCACAAAAAGACAAAATGAAAGCGTTTGTCTTTTTTTGTATGTAATTATTGAAATAATAAGCAATAATTAAAAAAACGCATTGACAAAGTAGAGAATAAACGTATAATAGAAGCCATGCTTGAATTGTCAATTATCTAGGGAAACCACTTTGGTTTATGATTTTATCAACTTAAGTAAAAACGATTGATTAGGGAGTCCGATGAGGGAGCATTGGACTTTCTAGTTATTAAATTAAAGGAAGATTTTTCTTGATAAAAAGTTTTAACTCCCGAAACGTTACTCGTTTCCTATTTTTGCTGTCTGTTTCCCTAATGAGCCTGATTTTCATTTTTTCAACCCGAGCATCTGCTGCAAACATTGACTTAACTTCATATACTGCCAAAAATCTACTTGTTGAGACACGAGTTGATGCCATTAAAAAGGTAAAATTATCCACTGCTAATCCTGCATTACCAGCAGGAAGTTCCAATCCAAAGATTGATGTTTCAGCTTTAACACCTATGCAGGTCAATCATGGCAGTCATTGGTCAGTACGAAAGATTACGTATAAGTTTGTTGGAATGTCTGGTAAATATAAATCAGCCTATAACTACGCGATAAAGAGCTGAAACAATGTGCACGTTGTTAAGTTTGTATCGAGTGGTTCTGAGAAACCAGATATCTACCTTCGTCAAAAGTCATTGAAGATTTTGGGCGATTATAGTTCTGGAAAAAATGTTATTGGATTAACGTATACATCATATTACAAGTCAAGTGATACGTTAGTTAAGGGTGCAACGAGTTACCTTCTAACGGATAATATTAAGAAGTTTCATATTACAAATGGAAATCTCAGACGCACGGCGATTCACGAGTTAGGTCATGCAATTGGGATGAAGCATAATTCAAAGCGACCATCAATTATGTATCCATATATCAGTAACAAGATATCTATTTCTAGTGGTGATGTGAAGGCCCTTTACAACACTTATCATAACTTATCATATTAATATAACTTTTAAGCAGTGATGAAAATGTCACTGCCTTTTTTTATTTAAGAGACAAAGTAGCTGATCAACATGTCGAAAGTACCGACTGGAGACAAAGAGACAAACATTTTTTATCTCTAAAATTTTTTTAAAATTGATCAAAATGAAAAATGATGCGAGCTGGATGGAGAAGTGTTTTCAAAATAATCATGATAAGTGGTAGAAAGTAACAAGCGATGCATTTTTGTGATATAGTTTTAGGTGAACTGTATGAAAGGATGAGGTCGGTGGACAAATTTGAATACTTCCAAGAAAGCATTGAGAATCCATTAACTGAAATTATCAACGTTCACTCACAGGATGACAATTTTAAGCGTCAATGGCTAGAAATTCATGTAAAAAGTCATGAAGTTCAGCATGCAATTTCTAAACTTTCGCAGATGAGTTTAAAAGTGTTAAGAACAATTGGCGAACAAAAAATTATCAGTGAAAATGAACTTGTTAGTCAATTAGGCTTTGCAGAAGGTGTAATTAATAAATCAGTTAAGATGTTAATGCACGATGAAATTATTAATAAAGTGCAATCAACCGCTCACCGACAAGACGTCCCGTTCCAATTAACAGCGATTGGGCGTGAAATTGTCGCGGCTGAAGCTGAGATGGATGTTATCATTGATAAGCAGCACCGAGAAATGGTCAAAAACTATTCAATGGAAGAGTTAACAATCGTTTCTAAATTTTTGTTGGATTTAAGAAATAATCACTAAATATTTGAGAGAAGGAATCTATTTGATTACGTTAAAATCACCACGAGAAATCGAGGGGATGCGTCGAGCAGGCGCTGTATTAGCCGGGATGCACGTAGCTTTGAGAGATATTATTAAGCCCGGTATTACGAGTTGGGAAATTGAACGGTTTAGTCGAAAGTGGATCAACGAACACCACGCTAAGGCTGAAGAAATGGGCTTTGAAGGCTATAAATATGCCACCTGTGTTAGTATCAATGATGAAATTTGTCACGCTATTCCCAGAAAAGATGTTCTGTTAAAGGATGGCGATTTGGTCAAGGTTGACACAGTTATCAGTGTTGATGGCTATATGGCAGATTCAGCATGGGCCTTCGCTGTTGGAACGCCTAGCGATGAAGTAAAAAGATTGATGAAGGTTACCAAAAAGGCACTGGATTTAGGAATTGAACAAGCCGTTGTTGGTAATCGGATTGGCGATATTGGTGCCGCTATCCAAAAGTATGTTGAAGATGATAACGGTTATGGCGATGTTCGTGAATATGTTGGTCACGGAATTGGACCTACAATGCATGAAGAACCCAACGTTCCTCATTATGGGAATGCCGGTCACGGATTACGATTAAAGGCTGGGATGACGATTACAATTGAACCCATGGTCAACGTGGGTGGCTGGGAAGCCGATGATCCAGATGAAAAGGACGGCTGGACCGTTAGAACCCTTGATGGAAGTTTGAGCTGTCAATATGAGCATACTTTAGTCATTACGGACGATGGTCCCGAAATTCTAACGTCACAGGATCCAGAGTTTTTAGCAAAATATTTAAAATAAAAAAATGAACGCCATTTTTGGCGTTCATTTTTTTGATTTAAAGATAAAATATTTAGAAAAAATGTAATTTGAAGCAATGACAACAACTTGATCCAGAATCTTCACAAGTAATGCATCCCAGCCTAGAAGGGAAATACCAACCGTCATAATTGCTTGATCCAAAACTAATGAAGCAATTCTGAGACCGAAGAAGAGAAATAACTCCTTAAAGACCGCATTCCAATTATCATAGTGAGAATTGAAAACCCAAAGCTTGTTCGTAACGTAGGCAACGATTACAGATGCAAACCAGGCGATGATGTTGGCAATTTGATAGTTCATCACGTAATTGCAAAGGTCGAAAACAACGATGTTGACAAGCGTTGTAATGCCGCCAAAGAAAACGTAAGTAATGATGTCATGGTATTTATACCAAAGTGATTTAAGATTATCCAACATTTCGCCCCTATTTTTGTTCCTTAATAATGTACTTTGGTCGATGCTTTGTTTCTAAGTAAATTTTACTAATATAATTTCCCAAGAGCCCAAGACAGAATAATTGAATACCGCCAAGTAGTAGAACAATTGAAACCAGTGATGCCCAGCCTGCAACCGAACCACCTACGATTAAAGCTCTTAACACAACAAAGATGAGGCCAAATATCGAGAGTAGGAATGATATTGCGCCAATCCATGTGGCTAACTTCAAGGGGACATCAGAAAAATCGATAATTCCTTCAAGTGAATATTCTAGTAGCTGACTCATTGACCAGTGAGTTTTTCCTGCAGCACGTGGCTGGCTTTCGTATTGGATATAAGTGGTCTTGAATCCCACCCACGCGAAAATTCCTTTTGAGAAACGATTGTACTCAGGGAGAGATAACACTGAATTTACCATTTGACGGGTCATTAAGCGGTAATCGCGAGCATTGGGTTCAATCCGAACATTCGAAACCCAGTTAACGACTCGATAAAAAGCACTAGACAGGAAGGCACGAACTTTACCTTGACCAGCTCGGTCATGCTGAATCGTGCCAACACAATCATAGTTTTCAGTTTCAATTAGTTTAATCATTTTTGGAAGTAACTCTGGGGGATCTTGAAGATCAACATCCATAACGGTTACTAGCTCACCAGTGGTAGCAGTTAGGCCTGCCGCAAGAGCTGCTTCTTTTCCAAAATTTCGTGAAAATGAAATAAAATGGACATTTTGAGATTCGCGACTTTGTAAGTCTTGAAGTATTTTTAAAGTGTTGTCCGAGGATCCATCATTTACGAACCAGTATTCTGGCTCATATGGCATGTTTGAGTCATGCATTTGTGTAAAGACTTTTTCAACCTCATTATAAAAGAGGTTAATTGATTCCTCTTCGTTGTAACATGGCACAACGATACTAATGGTACTCATTTGAATCCGCCCCTTTTGTGTTCAATTAACAAACATCATGTCCTATTCTATCCAATATAATATATTTAATAAAGCTAAATGAGAGTAAATTAATGTATTTGAAACTTCTTTGAAGCATTAATGCCAATATTTATGGCGGCAGCCAAATGGTCTCTGAAGATTGGGTCTGCTATAATAAGAGAAAAGACTATAGGAGTTATTTTATAATGGCAATCAAAGTAATGTCCGTTTTTGGGACTCGTCCCGAAGCAATTAAAATGGCACCAATCGTGCTAGAGCTGCAGAAAAATAAAGCTGATTTCATACCGATTACGGTTGTCACGGCACAGCATAGAGAAATGCTGGATCAAGTTCTTGAAATTTTTAAAATTAAACCTGACTATGATTTAAATATTATGAAACCAAATCAGTCACTTAGTCAAATTACCAGCCGAGTGATGTTGAAGCTTGATGACATTCTTGAAACCGAAAAGCCAGATATTGTTTTAGTGCATGGCGATACAACAACGACATTTGCTGCAAGCATTAGTGCCTTTTACCATCAAACAAAGGTGGGACATGTGGAGGCAGGATTACGAACCTGGGATAAGTATTCACCTTATCCTGAAGAAATGAACCGCCAACTGACAGACGTCCTTGCAGATATGTATTTTGCACCAACTGATTTAAGCCGTGCTAATTTGATTAAAGAAAATCACGACGCTCAAAATATTGTGGTCACTGGGAATACAGCGATTGATGCTCTTAAACAAACCGTTTCTGAGTCATACGATCATCCAGTGTTAGGTCAAGTTGCTAAGGGAAACAAACTAATATTGTTGACGATGCATCGGCGAGAAAATCAAGGTGAGCCAATGAGACGGGTTTTCAAGGCTATTCGTCAGGTAGTTGACGAGCATCCAGACGTTGAGGTTGTCTACCCAGTTCATCTAAGTCCAGTAGTTCAAGAAGCTGCAAAGGCAGAGTTAGGCGAAGATCCAAGAATCCACCTGATTGAGCCTTTAGATGTAGTGGATTTTCATAACATGGCAGCCCGAAGCTATTTTATTATGACTGATTCTGGCGGCGTACAGGAAGAAGCACCATCCTTAGGGAAACCTGTTCTTGTTTTACGAGATGAAACCGAACGGCCTGAGGGAGTTGACGCAGGTACGTTAAAATTAGTTGGAACGGATCCTGAAAAAGTTCGATCTGCAATGATGGAATTACTCACAAATCACGAAGTTTATAAAGAGATGGCGGATGCGAAAAATCCGTATGGCGATGGTCATGCTGCAGAGCGAATCTTAGCTGCCATTAAAAAACAATTTAGTTAACGAGAGGAAATTGTCATGTGGGAAAGGCTTAAAAATCAAACGAAGGACCTTATCCAGATTACAATTAAACACTTTAAAATGGCCAACGTGTCTGATTCGTCGGTCGTTTTGGCGTACTATACCTTACTTTCAACCTTACCAATCCTATTGGTGATTGGGAGTATGCTACCGTACTTCAATATTAGCACAAGTCACATCATGTCATACGTTAAGCCAGTTATCCCGACAACGGTTTTCAACACCCTAAAACCAATTGTTGATTCATTTTTAGGGCAGGGGGGTAGTGGCGTTCTGTCGATCGGGATTGTGGTGACACTATGGTCGGCAAGTCGGGCTATTGCGGCGTTTCAACGAACGGTTAATTTAGCGTATGGAATCAAGAAACCCAACGCCATCCTCAATCGACTAATTTCATTTGTTTGGACGTTACTATTAATTGTTTTTCTATTCTTAATTATGGTGGTCTTCAGTTTTGGACAATTAGCATTAGAAGGGCTTCGAAATTTCGTTGAGATACCGGGCTATATTACGAATACCTTTGCTAACATTAAGTGGCCCTTATCGATGCTAAGTGTGTTTGTGCTGTCCTTACTTCTTTTTTACTTTGTGCCTACCGCGAAAGTAAAGTGGCGTTACGTTTGGCCGGGAGCAATTGTTACGACTACGGGCTGGATACTGTTGTCACAACTGTTTACCGTTTATCTCCGTTATTTTGCAAGAAGTATTACTGGTTACAAGACTATTGGAACCTTCATTGTATTGATGTTCTGGCTAAATTATCTTGGCGAAATATTGTTGATTGGAGCAGTCATTAATTCAGCGGTTCAGGAGTTGTTTACTGGTCAAATTGAAGAGCAAGATTTAAATTTTTCAAGGCTCATTAATCGAACTCGGGCGCAAACGGTTAAGTTTAGAAGGAATAATCGAAAACAAGCACCCGTTCCGACAAAAAAGAAGCCCATTCAACCTAAGCAGGTTAAACGGACTCCGGTTAAGAAACCACAGAAACGGATCTAGTTAATTTTAGAAGCTAACTCATTTGTAAAGTGATCAAGGGCGTCAATGTCTTTTTCGTCGGGTTCAAGGTTAATTTTAACGGCATTGCTACCTTGATTTGCGCCGGCTTTTTTAAAGGCGTCCGCAAACTTATCAACTGCAACGTTGTAATCATCTTCATAGAAAACATCACCGGATCCGGCAACGCCAAAAATCTTACCTGAAAGGTCTAATTCCTGTAAGTCTTCGAAGAAGTCCATGCCTTCTTCAGGAAGTGCACCCTCATCGTAAGTGTATGGACAAATAACGCAAATATCGACGTCACTAAAGACGGTTACATCTGTTTGAGAAATTTCGGTCTCAGTAACATCGATTCCTAAGTCTTCAAATTGTTCAGTGATAATGTCGGCAACATCTTCGTTATTGCCAGTAATCGTTGCGTATACTACATGTGCAGTTGCCATTTAGTCATCCTCATTCTTTCAATTTCTACGCTATGAAGTATAGCAAAAATTTGGTCAATTGTGAATTTTTGGCTATTAATTAGGAGGGGTTTAGTTGAGCAAGGTTATTTCAAAAATTGAGACGCAAAAACGTAAAGGTAGATATAACGTCTACGTAAATGATAAATATGCCTTTCCAATTAGCGAATCAGTCATGATTAAATTTAGAGTTTTCAAAGGGATGGAATTGACTGACGACTTGATTGCGGAGCTAACCAAGGCGGATGAGGTTTCCAAGGCGTATAATCGAGCACTCGACTACATTGCATCACAACTTAGATCAGAAAAGGAAGTCAGCGATAAACTTTTGGGAATTGATATTTCACCAGAGGTTATTGAACAGGTTTTAAAAAAACTGCGTGAACAAAATTTTGTAGATGATACGAACTATGCTGAAAGTTATGTTCATACGCAGGTTCGATTGGAAACAAAAGGTCCCAGAACAATAACAACCCATTTGCGTCAAAAGGGAATTGGAGAGATAGATATCGAAAAGGGACTACAAGATTATCCAGAAAAAGTTCAGGTCGAAAATGGACTCAAACTTGGTCAAAAATTAGCTAAGCGGTATGAAAAAAATCCGTTATCAATGATGAATCAGAAGATTCGACAAGGGTTAATGTCGAACGGATTTGGTGGGGATGTCGTTACCCAAATAATGAGTGAACTCGAAGTAAAACCTGATATGGATAAGCAAGCAGAACTCCTTCAAAAGCAAGGGGAGAAAAGCTGGCATCATTTTCGCGGTGAACGCGAGGGAACGCGCATCATGAAAACGAAACAAGCGCTGTTTCGTAAAGGCTTCACAATGGAAGACATTAACGGGTTGATTGAGAAGCTTATTTCTAGCGGCGATTAGCCAAAAAACTACGCAATAATCCGAATATCTGATATAATGTCAAAGAATTGTTAATTACCCGCTATACGCAGAAAGCAGGGTTATGATGGCGCGTGAAGTTAAGGGACCTAGAGAAGGTGACTTTGTAGCTATAAAAAGCTATAAGCACGATGGCAGCTTACATCGAACTTGGCGCGATACGATGGTACTTAAAACAAGTGAAAATGCCATTATTGGGGTAAATGACCATACATTGGTCACCGAAGATGATGGCCGCCGCTGGGTGACTAGAGAGCCCGCAGTCGTCTATTTCCACAAGCACTACTGGTTCAATGTTATTGCGATGATTCGTGATAATGGGATCTCTTATTACTGTAATTTAGCTTCACCATTTGTTCTGGATAAAGAAGCTTTAAAGTATATCGATTACGACTTAGACGTTAAAGTTTTTCCAGATGGTGAGAAGCGGCTATTGGATGCTGATGAGTATGAAGATTTTAGTAAACGTTGGAATTATGGACCCGAGATTGATCGAATTTTAAAGGGCAACGTACTAACGTTGGTCGATTGGATTAATAATAAAAAGGGCCCGTTTTCAGAAGAGTACGTAAATCTATGGTACAAGCGGTATAAAGACCTTTCGCAACATAAGTAAGCTGTCCATTTATATCATTACCTTCAGGTCGAAAAAGCGAGATTTTTATAGTCTCGCTTTTTGTTTTGCAAAAATAGCCCTATTTTTGAGAGTGATATTAATGGTATTTTAGGACTAAATCAGTCAGATTAATTTCCGTATTTTAAAGGGTAAGAGGAACAGGTTGCACATTTATAAGATGGGCAACCTTTTTTTCGTGGGAAAAGTAAGGTCAGTATTGTATAATAAGCCCTAATTAGTTCAGGAGAGGGGAATGACGTTGTATTCAAGAATAAAAAATTCACCCATGATGTTTTGGTCGTTGGAAATCCTGATTGTTGTGGCAGTTATTTGGGCTTGCACGAAAATTAGCTTCTTATTTGCGCCAATTGGCACATTTTTCCAAGTGGTTTTCATCCCAATTTTGTTAGCAGGAATTTTATATTATTTACTAAGTCCAGTTGTTCGGCTACTCGAAAAAATCAAAATACGAGGAAAACATATTAGCCATACGTGGTCAGTTACCGTTGTATTTCTTGTATTATTAGCTGTTTTGATTCTTGGCTTAGTTTGGCTCTTACCACGATTAATCCAGCAAGTTGCAAACATGATTTCAAATATACCGGCTTTGGCTTCGACAACTCAGGACTTGGTTGAGAAAATGGCCAATCAACCGTGGTTAAAAAATGTTGATTTGAGTCAGTATATGAATGAAGTTGAAAAATCGGCATCCTCTTATGCAAGTAGTTTTTTAAATAAATTAACTGAAAGTATTGGGACTGTTATCAGTACCATTACGAGCTTTGCAGTTGTGGCAATTACGGTACCCGTAATGTTGTTCTACATGTTGAAAGATGGGCATAAGTTTTTACCTTCAATCAAAAAAATAATTCCAACTCGCCATGCGGATCAAACGATTGACCTGCTGTCTAAAATGAGTAAAACGATTTCTAAATACATTGGTGGGCAAATTATTGAGTGTCTATTCGTTGGGACGTTCACGGCCATTGGTTATGTTTTGGTTGGACAAGGGTACGCACTATTACTTGGCGTTTTTGCGGGTATTTGTAACATCATTCCGTATGTTGGGCCCTACATTGGCATTCTACCGGCCTTAATCGTGGCATTTGGAGATAGTACTTTACAAATTCTTTACGTAGTTATTGTTGTTTTGGTTGTGCAGCAAGTGGACGGCAACGTCGTCTATCCAAACATCATTGGAAAGACACTTAAAATTCATCCACTAACGATTATTGTGATATTACTGGCTGCGGGGAACATTGCTGGTTTAATGGGAATGATATTGGCAATACCGTTATATGCGGTTGTGAAGGTAATGGTTCAATATTTCTATAACATTTGGCAACTGCAGTCAGAGTCTAGGAAAAGTGAACCTGAAAAGCCTAAAGAAAAAGCATGATTTTTTAAATTTTGTTGACCTTAGAGCTAAATATGCTAGTATTTATGGTGTTGTGATAAGAGTGTCAATTCATGATATAATAAGTGTATTAATTTATAATTAAGCAGGAGATAATATGAAAAAAGTAATTACTTATGGAACCTTTGATTTACTACACAAGGGCCACATTAGATTGCTCAAGCGCGCAAAAGCTCTTGGCGATCATTTGACAGTATGCGTTTCATCAGATGAATTCAACGCTGAAAAAGGGAAACGTGCTTATACTTCATACGAAGATCGCAAGTATATTTTGGAAGCAATTCGCTATGTTGATGAAGTAATTCCGGAAACTAACTGGGATCAAAAAATAAAGGATGTGCAAAAGTACGATATTGACACGTTCGTTATGGGTGATGACTGGGAAGGTAAATTTGATTTCTTGAAAGATTATTGTGAAGTTATTTATCTTCCAAGAACTGAAGGAATTTCAACAACTAAGATTAAGCAGGACCTAGGATTGCAAGATAAAAAAGACTGGAAAGAATAGAATAACTGAATGAACGCTTAATATCCCCAGTCACGGCTAGGGATATTTTATTATTTTCATGCGGAGGCAAATAATGAATCAAGCAGTATTTTTGATAACGTCCTTAAACGGTGTGCAAAAAAATCGGTTAAAAAGAAAAATTAAGCAATTATTGGATCGTAATTATGAAATTAAGGTTGTATTGGCACTTGTAAATATGTCTGGAACTCGTAAGGCACGAGAACTTTTCAATCAAGCCTTTAAAGAAAAGCAACTCGCTAAGATTAATGTTCAAGATTTAAGCGAAATATTTGCGTCCAAACCTGGAATTGCCCTACAAGGGGATGAAGCCGTGGTCGTTGATGAATCATTAACTAAGTTTGAGTTTAAGATGACTGATCAATTGACCGCTACTCGGTTTATTCAGACTGGAAATATTAAAGCTGAAAAAATAGTGAACGCAACGAATGGTCATCTGGTAAGAGTTACCCAATTTAACGAGAGCCATCAGCCTTTCCGTAGTGCTAACTATAATGCAGATGGAAAATTAATTAGTCTGAATTATTTTAATCAAGGACGATTAGAAGAAAGTCAGCTGCTAAACCAAAAGGGTGAAGTTACTTTCCAATTCATTGATCAAAGTTGCCAGCAACAATTGACATATAGTTTAGGTAGCAGTTCAGTCATCAAGTTGCCTGCAGCAGTTCGTTTAACTAACGACAATGAGTCAAATAATAAAGTAGTGGATAGTCAGATGGAAATCGTTTCTCAATTTAGCCAGGAAATTCGAGATTTCGAAGTGCTGGATAATGAGACATTTGAGCAATATCAAGACGTCTTTAAGTTTTACATCATGGTGCTTAAGCAGTGTGCAGATTCTAATGCAGATTTTTATGTTGATATGGATGACAACATTAGACTAGCAACTTATTTATCAGAACAACTGATTTTTAATTATTAAGGAGCCGTTAATTGTGCGAGTAATACTTTCAGATTTACGTCAGTTAAAACAAGAACAAGAACTGGAATTTGAACTGATTGATGTGCCAAGCCCTCTTGAAAAGTTAACGGTAAATTTTCTTGAAAAGAGTAGCCTAGCATCAATTAATATACCGGTTACTAAAATGGACCAGGATAATATATTTAGGATAAAAATTAATCCAATAAAATTTGAATTTGAAAATAATGGTCAAAGTGAATTTAATTGGCAAATTTACCTAAGTTTCACCAATTCAGATAATGATTATATGATTCAGGTGGAAAGTGAATACCTGAGTGATCGCCATCAAACCTCACTAGAGAGTTATATTCAGGCGAGCGCCGATAGTGCAGAAATGGCAGTGTTGAATTTACATACCCATCAATCAAAGATGGCTTTCACGGCCAGTGCAGCCAATTTATCTGAAGATCAACTACAGATTACGGGTCATCGATTAATTGATGGAATTCCCTTGGAAAACATGAAAATGATTCTTCGCGGCAAAGATACAACTAGCCATATGGAGTACCCGATTGAAAAGAGTGGTCTTAAGGGTTTATTTATTGCGAGAATACCGCTGAAAGATATTCCATCTGATTCGATTCAAGAAATATATATTCAATTTAACTATGATGGTCAACTTTTAGAGCAACGAATCATGCTTGCAAAAACGCTGGCTGGTCAAAATATTCAGGCTCAGCTTACCAAGGAACAGGTCTTGATGTTAGATAAGAGCTTAGATAACGGACTATTAATTAAGAGCTTTCCCGCACCAACATTCAGTGAAAAATTAGCCACGATTCCGGAAAAGGCTGCTAATGGTGCACAAACGGGACGCGACCTCATGGAAAAAGTAAACTTGGTGCGCTTACGGAGATTATTTAAACGTGGACACCGGCCATTTGATCAATCTACTATTATTTTTGAAAGCTTTGGAGGACGTCAGGTTAGTGATAGTCCATACGCAATCTATAAGCTATTTAAGGAATTATATCCTGGATTTAATTTCATCTGGTCGATTGATCGGAGTCAGAAGGCGTTCTGTAAAGAGAACGGGATTGCTTACATTATTCGACGAACCGCTAAATGGGTCCGCACATTGGAAAAAGCGCAATATTGGATCAGTAATGCCCGTTTTCCTTCTTGGGTAAGAAAGCCAAATTACCTGACTTATATTCAAACTTGGCATGGAACACCTCTGAAAAAATTAGGATTGGACATTGAAAATGTGTCGATGCCTGGTACGACAACGGCGAAGTATCACGTGAACTTTGTGAAGGAAGCAAATAGATGGGATGCATTGGTCTCACCTAATGATTATTCCACACGAATCTTTCGTTCGGCGTTTGGGTACAATAACCAAATCTTAAAAGTTGGATATCCTAGAAATGATGAATTAATTAATTCTTCAAAAGATGATGTCCGTGAATTGAAAATTAAGCTTGGGATACCGTTAGATAAAAAAGTTGTCATGTATGCTCCGACTTATCGTGATAACCAATTTGCTGCGAAGGGTAAATACACATTTGAGCTACCATTTAGCTTGTCTGACTTTAAGAAAAAGTTTGGCGAAGATACGGTCTTGATTTTAAGAATGCACTACTTAATTTCGAACGCGTTAGACATTAGTGATTATCAGGATTTTGTTTATGATTACTCAAGTTATCCAAATATATCGGATTTGTATTTAGTCTCAGACATGCTGATTACAGATTATTCATCAGTATTCTTCGATTACGCCTATTTGAAACGACCAATTTTATTTTATCCATATGATTATCACTTGTATAAGGATGAACTACGGGGCTTTTATCTTGATTATGAACGGGAACTTCCTGGTCAGATTGCCCAAAATGAATCGGAACTTTTAGACGGTATTCAAGCTGGATTAGCAAATTCAGATATGGCTGAAAATAAGAAATTCATGAAGTTTTACAAACGCTTCTGTGCCATAAATGACGGATTAAGTTCACTTAAAGTTGTGAACTATGTAGTCCATCAAATTGAGAAAAATAGTTAATAAAAAAGCCCTTGATAATGGCATAAAATCCATTATCAGGGGCTTTTCGGTGGGCTTAATTTTAAATAGCGTAATCTAGTTAATCTAATTTAGCATGACTTTTAATTTGATGGATTAAGATCTTTTGCTCATCTGGATTATCAGTTAGTTTTTGAACTAAGTCAGTTGAAAATTTTGTGTAGGATGTTTTTTTAGTTTGAAGGTTGCTTGATTTTTTAGCAGTCTTAGTTAGGGCTATCGTTGAAGCACTAAACTTACTGGCTTTTGCAAGATAGACAATATTATCTTCTGCTTGATTTTCCTTTTGCGAGCTATGGGAGTTCATTGCAATCTTCATATTTTTGACATAGCTGGTTACTTCGTAATAATCCGCTTTCTTAAGTGGAACGCCTGCATATGATTTGAAGAAAGTAACCATAATGATAATTGAAATGAGCGAGATTAAAGCACCAATCATTATAAAACCGATAGGGCCAGTTTGGGAGGTGTGTTTTCGCTTCCGTATCAAAAAGCCCACCGCACCCACTGCAAGGATAAAAAGCCCTATTATTAAGATTGATTTTAAAATATAAATTTGAGTATTTGCAAAGATAATATCACCCGATTCGTTTTAATGTTTCTAGTTTAGCATAGGTCGTTAAAATATCAGCGAGAAAAGTCCAGTTTGTGGTACAATACAAGCATTGTGATTGAATATCGAGTTTCGGTTTTGACCGAAAAAAGGAGACTAACATGAGTGAAGTTAAATTAGCAGACGCTGTGAACTCAAGAAGAACGTTTGCCATCATATCTCACCCTGATGCGGGGAAAACAACCATTACGGAACAATTATTGCTGTATGGAGGCGTTGTCCGAGAGGCGGGGACTGTTAAAGCCCGTAAAAGTGGCAACTTCGCTAAATCGGATTGGATGGAAATCGAGCAAAAACGTGGTATTTCTGTGACAAGTTCGGTCATGCAGTTTGACTATGAAGGCAAACGAATTAACATTTTGGATACACCAGGACATGAGGACTTTTCTGAAGATACCTACCGAACCCTAATGGCCGTGGACTCAGCTGTCATGGTTATTGATGCTGCTAAGGGAATTGAGCCCCAAACAAAGAAGCTTTTCCAAATATGTAAAATGCGAGGTATCCCGATTTTTACCTTTATGAATAAGATGGATCGTGATAGTCGCGAACCAATGGATTTGATTGGTGAATTAGAGGAAGTTTTGGGGATAGAAGCTTACCCTATGAACTGGCCCATTGGGATGGGTAAAGAATTAAAGGGACTATATGATCGCTACAATCACCAAGTTACACTATTTAAATCTGGCGAGGGTGCAAATGCCGATTCAGATCATTTAGCTCTTGATGAAAATGGTGATTTAAGTGATGACGAGGAGCTAAAACAGGATTCTTGGTATCAAGACGCTCGCGATAATATGGAACTCATCGAAGACGCTGGGAATTCATTTGATGAAGATAAGATTATCTCTGGCGATCAAACACCAGTTTTCTTTGGGTCTGCGTTGGCGAACTTTGGCGTGAAAACGTTCCTCGAAATATACTTGAAGTATGCGCCACGACCGGCTGCCCATAGCACGCAAAATGATGGTGAAATTGAACCTACTGACGAAAACTTTTCAGGATTTGTCTTTAAAATTCAGGCGAACATGAATCCTAATCATCGAGATCGGATTGCATTTGTGAGAATTTGTTCTGGCAAGTTTACGCATGGGATGGACGTTACCTTAGAGCGAACGTCAAAAAAAATGAGACTTTCAAACGTCACTCAGTTTATGGCGGATACGCGTGAAAACGTCGATAGTGCAGTTGCCGGTGACATCATTGGTCTCTACGATACTGGAAATTACCAAATTGGCGATAGTATCTATACTGGCAAAAATGATGTTAAGTTTGATAAATTACCACAATTTACGCCGGAAATATTTGTCAGAGTTTCCGCAAAAAATGTGATGAAGCAAAAATCATTCCACAAAGGGATCCAACAGCTAGTTCAAGAAGGGGCGGTTCAGCTCTATACATCATACTCAACTGGTGATTATATCTTGGGAGCAGTTGGTCAACTTCAATTTGAAGTTTTCCAGTTTAGAATGAAAAATGAATACAATTCCGATGTTATTATGGAACCAATGGGTACCAAAAAGGCCCGATGGATAAATCCGGATCAACTTGATGAAAAGATGGGATCAAGTCGAAATATTTTGGTTAAAGATCGTAATGGAGATCCGTTATTCCTATTTGAAAATCGATTTGCTGAAAATTGGTTTAAGGATAAGTATCCGAACGTTGAGTTATCAGAAAAGTTGTAAAAGAAGGTGTGACAAAAGGTGGTTAGCTTCCGAGCGTAGCCTAGATTAACGAATAATCCCGTACCTGGATTGTTTGTTAATCGTAGTTAGGCGTAGGGAGTTGCGACTTACACTTGCCGATCTTTGGCTTAGTGCAATCGACAACGACACGAAGTTAGTGCCTTTTGGAGCCTGATTAGGAAAAGTAATAGTAAAAAGATGTGGCCGAGACAAAACTAATGTTTTGTCTCGGCCACTTTTTTGATTACCATGATGTTTTTAAGCATTCGTTGCTTTAGCAACAGCTTGCATTGCCACAGCGTTTACGTAGTTTAATGGTTGGTCATAGTTTGGTTGGAATAACATGTCGACCATTGATAAGTCTTCAATAGTCATCTTGTTTTGGATGGCAAGTGAAATGAGGTTGGCAGATTGAGCACAATCATATTCGCTATAGAAAGCACCACCTAGGACGACGTGAGTTTTAGGATCCCAAACTAAGCGCATGAGAATTGGGGTTGTTGAAAGCATGAACTCTGGACGATAATTTTGTTCGAGAGTTACACTATCAACCTCAACGCCACGAGCTTTTGCACCGCCGACAGTTAAGCCTGATGAAGCTAAGGTTTTACCAAAGAGGGCAACTGCTGATGAGGCTTGGGTGCCTAGATATTTAACAGTTGGTTTAACGATATTATGGCCAATTAAGATACCTTGTCGAACAGCGTTAGTGGCCAAAGGAATATAGTCATCCTTACCCGTTGGATTGTATTTAACAACTGATGAGTCGCCTGCTGCGAAGATGTCTGGATTAGAGGTTTGCATATATTCATCAGTGATAATTGCGCCGTTATCCAGCATATCTAGTTTGCCCTTCATTAATTCGGTCCGTGGACGGAATCCAGCTGAAAGGACAGCTAAATCAGCCGTGTAACTTCTCTTTGTAGTGGTGACCGTAATTTGATCGCCATCATTAGAGAATGATTTAACCATTTCGCCCATTGCTAAGGTAACACCGTTGTCGGTATAATCTTTAGCAACTCTGTCTGAAATTTCTGAATCAAAATTTTTAGCCAAAACGGTATCTAAGCCATCAATTAAGGTAACCTTCTTACCAGTTACAGCAAATTGTTCTGCAAGTTCAGCACCAATATAACCAGCACCAATCACAACTGCAGATTTAATGTTGTTTGAAGCAGCCTTAATAGATTTAGCATCCGCAAAGTTTTTGCAAAGCTTTACCTTGTCATTATCTTTAACACCTTCAATAGGTGGAATGACAGGGGCAGAACCAGTGGTGATGACTAACTTATCGTAGCTTTCAGTACTAGTTTCATCACTAACTAAATCTTTGACTTCGAGTGTTTTGGCATCTGTATCAACACTCAAAACATCGTGTTGCATCTTCATGCTTGCGCCAAGTGAAGTAAGTGCTTCTGGAGATGAATAGAACATTTTATCTGGATCTGAAACGTGATCGCCGACCCAAAGGGCAATCCCGCAGGAAAGAAACGAGAGATTATCATTTCTTTCATATACAGTGACATCAAAGTCAGGGTGTTCCGTTAAAATTTGTTGTGTTGCAAATGTTCCGGCATGCGTACAGCCAATAACAATAACCTTCATGATATTGCCTCCCAAATATAGATACTCTAAAGCTTGTAATAAAAATCACAAGTAGGAATAAACTAATTGCCTACAATTTTATTTTAAACGATATAGCATAAATGTCAACGCTTTCATTTTCGATATCATGAGAATTTCCGGTCTTTTATTAATGGGGGATCTAAATATTCTTTGTGAAAGGTGTAAAATGAAACTATCTAAATTTTTGAGGAGTCCTAATTATGAAAAAGAAACATTTATCAGCTTGTACATCCGTTTTAGTCGGGAAAAAAGCGTCGATTGACGGATCCACTTTGATTGCCCGAAATGATGATACATTTTTGCCACTAACGCCACAACGATTCTACGTTCATGAGGCTGTCAGTGATCGTCATGAGACCCTAGTTTCCAATCAAAATGGGTTCACGGCTGAATTACCTGAAAATGGTTATCGTTACATGGCAACGCCAAACGTTAACATCGATAAAGAGGGCGTGTACGATGAGAGCGGTTTTAACGAGCATAACGTTGCAATGAGTGCGACTGAAAGTGTCTACGGAAACGCTAAATCACTCGCTTATGATCCGCTCGTTAAAAATGGATTGGCTGAAGATTCACTTCAGACGATGGTTTTACCTTTTATTGATTCTGCAGCGGAGGGCGTAGACTATCTTGGTAATTTAATTGCAAAGTTTGGCTCTCCTGAAGGAAACGGGGTTCTTTTTAGTGATAAGGACGAAGTTTGGTATATGGAAATTGTAACGGGACACCACTGGGTTGCCCAACGAATCCCTGATGATGCATACGTGATTACTGCAAATCAAGTTGCCATTCAAAACGTTGACTTTGATGATGCCATCAATTTTAAGTTTTCAGAAGGTATCCAGGAATTTGTTAAGAAAAATCACCTAAATCCTGATGCAAAGGGCTGGAATTTCCGCCATATTTTTGGCACAAGTAATGAAAAAGACCGCCATTACAATACACCTAGAGTATGGTTTGGCCAACGTTACTTAAATCCAGAAATCGAACAGGAACCAGATTCGAATGAATTACCATTTATTTGCCATACAGATAAAAAGATTAGTGTTGAGGATATTGAGTATATCTTAAGCTCTCACTATAATGAAACGGACTATGATCCATTAGGAAATGGTCCAGAGGAATTGAAGACGAAGTTCCGACCAATTTCAATGAATCGGACGCAAAACTCACACGTGTTACAAATTAGAAATGATGTACCGGAAGCACAATCAGCTATTTTCTGGTTGAACTTTGGCGTTCCGGCATTTAGTCCATACGTTCCCTTTTACGCAAATGCAACGGATACAGATGTTAGTTACCAAACTACTCCGGTTAAAATGGATGGTAAGAGTGCTTACTGGACGTACCGAAAGTTATCAGCGGTGGTGGAATCTCATTACCAACAATTTATTGAATCAGACACCGATTTTGTGACAGCAGCGAAGGAACGATTCCGAACTCATATTGCTGATGCAGATCGAGAAGCCAGTTCACTTAGTGGAGAAAAATTGACTGCTTTCTTAACTCGTCAGAACCATGAAATTGCGACGGAAATGAATGAGAAAACAACGCAATTTACCTATGACTTACTTTCAGAGAGCCTGAATCTTTCAAAACTAACCTTTAATATGGATATTAATCTTTAAACATCAAAGCCTATCTTTCGAGATAGGTTTTTTTGATACCTTCAATATTATTAAAATATGATTATAAATTAATTTGACTTCTCACATTTTTAGGCTTAAATTATTACCTAACTTGATTGGAAATTTTAGATATTAAAGGATCCAATTTAAGGCATACATAATTAGGTCAAATGATAAGGAGAGACATACATATGAAATTTACGGTTGTTGGTTCAGGCGCAATGGGATTGCGTTATGGCGTTTTACTACAAGAGGCAGGAAATCAGGTTGATTTTGTGGATACCTGGGAACCGCATGTCGAAAAGATGCGTGAGCAGGGTGGCGTTTACGTTTCACGTGATCATCAAGATCGGGAATTAGTACCCGTTAATGTCTATTATCCGGAAGAATATAAGGGAGATCCCGATTGCTACATTTTTTTCACGAAGCAAATGCAACTAGCGGACGTTTTGAAACGGTGTCACGCATTTTTTAAGCCAACTCAATACGCTTTTACCTGCATGAATGGGATGGGACACGTAGAAAAATTACTTAACTACTTTGCGCCAGAGAAACTAATTGCCGGAACAGCCTTGGTTGCGACCGTATTAAACGGGCCAGGCGATGTCGATTTCATCGGTGCGCGCGGTGCCGGAACAATGAATTTAGCGAATTATACTGAAAAACCTGATGATTTCACGCATAAATTGGTGACTGAATTAGAAAAAGCACAGTTTAATCCGACGTTGACGACAAACTTTAAAGGAACATTGATGGCAAAGGTCGTTTTTAATTCAGTTGTGAACACGTTATGTACCATGTTTGAAATGACAATGGGCGAATATGCTGCGTACAAAGGTGCAGATGATATGAGTCGACAATTAATTAATGAAGCATATGATGTTTGTGAACGAGCCGGTGTCAAGATGATTAATACACGTCAAGAAGAATTAGACAGCGTTAATTATGTTAGTAAAGTTGCTAATCCACTGCACTATCCCTCAATGTATCAGGATATGCATAATTATCGCCCAACGGAAGTTGATTTCATTAATGGCTACCTCGTTAAATTAGGAAAAGAAAATGACTATGCTGCACGAACTCACGCATTTTTAACGCATGAAGTGCATTTGGCCGAATTACAAAAGCAAAAAGAGTTAAAGACGAATCAGGCAAAGCAAGAGGCCTGAATGATATCGAAGAGACTTCACATCGCTGATGGGAAGTCTTTTTGTTTGTCCAAATTGTGAATTATATTAGATTTATTTTATGGTAACGATAATTAATAGTTGTTAAAAAGTGGATTTTCCTTTAGAATGATAGTTAGAGGAATTAACGAAACTATATCAATAAGCGAGTTTGATTATTGATCCCTAACAGAGTACCAAGAAAGGACTGTCAGAGATGAAGATGACCAATACCCAGCTACCCATAGAAGAAATTGTACAGAACTATTCGACGAATCAAACTAGCGGCTTAAACGACGCCGAGGTTGTTCGTCGACAGGAAGAAAACGGAAAAAATGTTTTAACAGAGGCGAAGAAGCCCAATATTTTTCAGCAAATTGGTCGACATATTTCCGACATCGCGTCACTTGTTTTACTGTTTGCAGTTGTTTTATCAATTTATTTAGCATTAACAACTGATAGCGGTTGGACAAAGCCAATTGTGATTGGAAGTATTTTAGTTCTTAACGTTATGATTGGCATGTATCAGGAACATAGTGCAGAGCAGGCCTTATCTGCGTTAAAGAAACTCAGTGTGCATGAAGTTCAAGTGTTGAGAAATGGCCAAAAAATAATGCTTGATGCAACAGAATTAGTGGTCGGAGACGTTATTTTACTTGAACCAGGAAGTCAGGTTCCTGCGGATGCGCGCCTTATTACGGCAAGTAACCTTTCAATAGACGAAGCAATTCTAACGGGTGAAAGTTTGCCTGTGGATAAGATTTCAGAGCCGTTACGAGAAGAACCCGAAGAAATTGGAGATTATCAAAATATTGTTTTCTCGGGAACTGCTGTTACCCAAGGAAATGCGACGGCTGTGGTTACCGAAATTGGTATGCAGACTGAGTTAGGATCCATTGCTGGCATGTTGAATCAAACAAAGGTCAAGCAAACACCGCTTCAAAATCGATTGAACCGATTGGTCAGCTCTTTATCTGGAGTTGCCATTGCGGGAGGAATCATTATTTTTCTTCTAGGGATGTTTCTTCATGGTGACCCACTAGCAAGTAGCCTAATGATTGGCGTTTCACTTGCGGTTGCAGCCGTACCGGAAACGTTACCAATTATCGTCACAATTAGTCTTGCCCATGGTGTCAAAAAAATGGCAAAACGAAATGCGATTATGCGTCGGGTTAGTGCGGTTGAAACAATTGGAAATGTTAACGTCATTGCCTCTGACAAGACTGGAACCCTTACCCAAAATAAAATGACGATTACTAAATTGTGGGTAAACGAAGGTGGTCTTACAGCGGTCAATGAAGTCGATGTATTAGATGATCATCAAGCCAAACTTTTAAAAATGTTTGGACTCGCGACAAATGCTCAAATTACCAAGGATGAAAATGATTTGGCGCTTGAAATCGGGGATTCAACTGAATTAGCAATCGTTAGATTACTACACAAATTTGGAATGTCCCGAAATTCTTTGGAAAATGATTCGCCGAGGTTGGCTGAAGATCCATTTGATTCAACAAAGAAAACAATGGCAACTTTACAAAAGCTACCAAATAATAAAAGCTTACTCATTGTCAAAGGTGCCTTTGACCGGTTACCGATTAATCGAGATACGGCTGAATATGCGGAGGCACTTAAAAATCACGATGCTTTTGGTCGTGAAGCCTTACGAGTACTAGCAGTTGGATATAAAGTTTTTGATGGTGTTCCAACTGAATCGATTGAGAACTTACAGGATGAAGTAGACTTATTAGGTTTAGTAGGGATGATTGATCCACCTAGAGAAGAAGTAATAGCTGCAATTAGTGAAGCGCATGGCGCTGGAATAAAAACCGTCATGATTACGGGAGATCATTTAGAAACTGCGAAAGCAATTGCTAAAAAAATTGGGATCTTAAATGCTGGTGATAGCGTCCTAACGGGTACGGAATTACGAAAGCTATCGGATGAGCAGCTAATGGACCAAATTGAGGGGACAACGGTATTCGCTAGAGTATCACCTGAAGATAAAATTCGGATTGTGACCGCTTGGCAGGAGCAAGGTGCCGTTGTGGCCATGACTGGAGATGGCGTGAACGATGCGCCCGCACTGAAGGCCGCAAACGTGGGGATCGCAATGGGAATTACGGGTACCGAAGTTTCTAAGGGAGCCGCTGATATGGTGCTAACGGATGATAACTTTGCCACCATTGTTGCTGCGGTTTCAGAAGGACGAACAGTCTATCAAAATATATTGAAAGCAGTTGAATTTTTAATTGGGGTTAACTTTGCCCAACTGTTCCTTATGATCTTTTCCGTGGCAATCGGGTGGGGCGCGCCACTAATTGCTGAGCAACTATTATTAATTAACGTGCTTGCTGACGGGATTCCAGGCTTCTACCTAAGTCGTGAACCAGGCGAAAAGTCCGTTATGAAACAAAAGCCAATTACTCAGTTAACGAGTATATTTGCAAATGGATTAGGAACGCGCGTTGCGATTAGAGCCGTCACGTTTACTATTTTAACCCTTAGTATTTACGCGTTTGGTCGTTTTGGGATGTCAAATGGTGGCGCAGCTATAGGAATGACAATGCTCTTCTTAGTTCTAGCCTTGGGGTCAATGATTGATATCTACGCAATTAAAACGAGAGAAAGTCTCAGAGTTGCGAGTTTTAAATCAAACCCAACGTTGAACATGGGGATGACCATTGCGGTTGTGCTAGTTCTGGCAGTTGCAATTTTACCGCCACTCCAAAATCTATTTGAGTTAGTTTCATTACCACCAATGGCTTGGTTGATTGTCGTTGTAACGATGTTTATTCCAACGATTGTGCTAGAAATTAATAAACGTCTGCAAAATCGAAATAGGGTTGATAACGAATATCAAGCTATTACAGAAGATTAAAAAACCTCGATTTAAAATTGAAGTGC
>NZ_AZGJ01000010.1 GCF_001436395.1 Secundilactobacillus malefermentans DSM 5705 = KCTC 3548
CTTGACTTATTACCACAAGGCTAAATTATTGTTCATCATTATTCTAAACCTTAAAGTTCACTTCATAGCAACCCTTATTACTCACAACTTACTTTTCATCGTTTGATATAAATTTATCAGATTCCCACAACTTTTCCGTGTTATCCGCATCCATATCACCAGCCTTAAACTTGGCAACGTGATCATCGTAGGTCTCAATTTTATACTTCAAGATGTCTCTGGTTCTATTTAATTCATCAAATTTTTTATCTATTTCTTCAAGCTGTTCCTTCAAAAGGTCTTTTTGCGCATTTGAGACATCATGTTTCGATTGTGCCAATGTGGCAAACTCAATCATCGACTCAACTGACATCCCCGCCTTTTTAAAATTTTTAGCTAGGAAAACCCAATTCAAATCATTGGTTCTAAAATTTCGATAGCCATTTTCATCTCTACCAATGGGTGGAATCACACCGACTCGTTCGTAATACCGAATCGTATCAATTGAAATTCCCATTAATTCAGATGCCCGCTTACTATTCATTAACTCATCTCCTTACCTTACAACCACATCATAAACCTTAAAGTTAACTTCATAGCAAGCAAAGCGTTTCAATTTATCCAAATTACATCTGTTATTTAACACCTAAGCCATCGTCGGCTTTTTTTGTTTGATCCGAATCACAATGGCCAAAATTAATGTCAAACCAGCATAAACCGCTGCATTTAGCCAAAATAGATCTCGTAAATTCGTAATATTCAACCAATCTTGAATCAATAGTGACGTATAGGGTGACAGTGATTCTGCCAAATTATAAACGACCAGAACGATTGAAGTCGCTAATGCGTTACCGGTTCCCCCAATGTTGACGGCATTTAGAACCCATGGGAAGAAGAACCGGGCACCGATTCCAGTGAAGAAACCGCCAAGCATCGTCAACCAGGTTGTGTTTGAAACGGCAATCAAGCTCATCGCGAGGGCCAAAAAGACAAACGCAATGACTAAGATGTAATCCTTCATTAATAGGAACACGCGACCAAACAAAATTCCACCGAGCATGGCCCCTAAACTCAAGGATAAAATGACAAAGCTTGCGGAAGTTGCGGTCCCATATCCTGCGCTAACCATCAGAGTTGGCACTTTAATCCCCATAATCATATGGAAGGTAATCACAACAAAGGTCATCACAAGATAACCAAAGAGGGCTTTTGGCAGCTTCGCTTTTGAGGCAACTTTTGTTTCCTTAGTCGTAGTTACATCTGCTTTGGGAATGCTTGGCACAAACAAGGTAAATAAAATGAGTGCAGGAATCGTAATCGCATATGCCCAAAACGACATGTGCCAATTAATTTGAACTAATTGACCTGCGATAAAGGTGACTAAAACGCCACCCAAGCCTTCAAACGTGCTTTGAAACCCAAGCGTTTGTGAGCGTTCGGGTCCTTTGAAAAAGTAGCTGATGATGGTAACCAGTAATGAGTTAAACAGGCCGACCCCAAAGCCAAACAGCGCTCGAGACACCATCAATAAACTAAAACTATTGATAAAAATGGGTGATAAACCGGCAACTGCCGTCATGATAACCCCAACAATCACGGTTTGTTTTAACCCAATCCGTTTCGCAATCCAGCTACTCAATAGGACTGCAATCATTAAAAAGAATGACGGAATTGTTGTGAGCAGTTCAATCTGTGCCAACGGAACGTTTGGAAACGCCTTTGCCAGCACTGGAATATTTGCATTAATTGCGGGTGCTGAAGCGGTGATAACTGAAACTAGTAAAATGGATAGTTTCATTAACGTGTGATTTTTATTTTGCATGTTATTTCTCTCCTTAATCAATTGGTAGTCTGAGTAACCAGTTCTTAAACTGGTCTCGCGTACTCTCTAATTTCGTATCATGAATGGTGTAGCCGGGTAAAATCTTTGCGGATTTTGGTAGTAAGGCCTGCAAGACCATTTGCGTATCACCATTCCCGTAACCTGCATTTGTTGAAAACGACGTGACCGTTTTGCCGGCCAACTGATCTCCAACTGTTTCCAAAAATTGACGCATGGGGTTCGCAATGGTCATCGCCCAAATTGGGTGTCCCAGCAGGATATTGTCATACTTAGAAAAATCTGGCAGGTTCTTCGTGATGATTGCCGGCCATTCCTCCGGTTCACGTTCCGCCGTTGCCCGCTCCACTGAAGCTCGGTAGTTTGCTGGATACGGGCTCTCAACAACCAGTTCCACCATGTCTGCCGTTAACGTTTCTTGAGCAAAAGTTGCTTGGGCTTCCGTATTACCACTTCGCGAAAAGTAAACAATCAACGTCCTCGTGTCATTGGTTAAAATTTGCATTGGCTTATTCTTCGCATTCGTATCAGCACCATCTGAAACGGCGCCGCAACCCTTAGGTAAGTTTGTCATCATCAATTCTCTCCTTCTATAATAATGACCATTAGTCATATTTACTGTTTAAGTTAACCACCATTTCTGGTGGCTGTTAGTTTGTTTGAATGAGGTAATCGCGTAATAGCGATGGTAACTGTAAATCGCAAAATCGTTTGACGGTGGTCACTGGATTAACGGTTTCAGGCGAAATACACCAAGTTAATAAAATGCCGTACATTTCGGTTAGCATCAATTGCGCAATTTGGTGAACGGGCGTCGTGATTTTTAATTTACCCGCATCAATGAGTTTCATCAAAATTCGTTCAAACGACTGAACATCGAACTTCCATTTATTACGATTGGCCGATGAGGCACTGACGTAGCTGATCCACTGGCGGGCAAGTTCGATTTTGGAATTCTCAATCACCGTCATGTAATCAACCAAATAATTTTTGATTACATCAAATGCATCCCCAGAAACCGCCTCATTGTCGTCAATTACATTAGCAAAATGTTCCTTGCTGAGTTCAAAAATGAGATCCTCTTTTCGCTCAAAGTAATTATAAAACGTGCCTTTGGCGATTCCCGCCGTTTTGACAATTTCATCAACTGAAATATTTTCATAACCGCGTTGCACAATGAGCTGGTCTGCAGTATCTAATAATTTTTTTCTGGTTGCAATGGCGTTATCTTCTCTCTTGCCCACTTCTATCACCTCGAAAAATAGTATACAACGTTTTAATTTAAAAAACAATGACTAATGGTCATTTATTTTTATAAATCTGGAATGAGCTTCCGATACAGCTTCAATATGGCCGCTTTTGATAAGGGTTCAGGTGCCTGAACGACCTGTTGCGCAAATTGGAGAATGGTCGCACCTAAGAAGGTTGCCACAAAGGTTCTATTGGGCTCCGGATAATCTCGCAAAATTAAGATTCGTAGTGCAGCACCTGAAATGACCGGTTCAATTCGAGGACGGCTTTGACTCCAATTCATTAATCGAATCAGATCGAAATTGGCATCAATTATGTTTACCAGTTCTTGGCTCCCGGTCTCAAAGTCCAGAAAGGTTAATTGATCCACCCGCGCTTCGAGTTCCGAAATCACAATGATAAACTGAACCGTCAATATATCGCGTAGATCTTGATGATGACGGTAAAAAGTCGCTCGAGAAACGTTGGCTTGTTCGCATGATGCTTTGACCGTTATCTTATTAAAATCTATGTTTCTTCCATAATAATGTCGCAAGGCTTGATAGAGCTTTTGCTGACTCTTTTTAGATCTAGCATCGATTGCCATAGGATTACTAAGTGGAATACTTGCCATTTTAATTTGGTATGATACATTGTGCCTAATATGTATCATAAACTCCTTTTTTTCTTAGTATAGCACCCTTACAATACATAATGAATCGGAAAGGACTGTTCACCTTGAAAACCATTACCGTGGAAGAACATTTTGAATCACAGCTGGTGACCGACCTTATGACTAAGGTAACCGGAAAGCCTACCGTTCCGTCATTAAGCGAAGATATGCTCACCTATATGCGGACAACGTTGCCAACGTCAGCCATTATGCAGGATGTCACCAAAAATCGACTAAACTTTATGGATCAGAATGACATTGATATGCAGATTCTGTCCTACGGCAACTCGCAACCCCAAAATATGGATCCAAAATTTTCAATCGATATTTGTCGGGTCGCTAATAATGAACTTGCCAAAATTGTAAATGAGAATCCTGACCGGTTTGGTGGTCTAGCCGTCTTGCCTGTCGGAGATCCCCAAGCCGCAGCCACTGAATTAAAACGAGTTGTCGAGGACCTCGGACTGAATGGCGTGCTCTTCAAGGGAAATTATGGTGGAAAATATTTCGACGACCCCTTCTTTCTCCCAATCTTTCAAATGGCAAGTGACCTGGACGTTCCTGTTTACTTTCATCCCTCGTTTATTCCAAACGACATTGCCCAACATTATTATGCCAACGATAACTGGTCAGATGTTGTGACCGGAATTCTCTCCTCTGCTGGTTTTGGCTGGCACATGGACGTTGGTATTCAAGTGATGCGTATGGTTATTTCTGGTATTTTCGATAAGTTACCCAATTTGAAACTCGTTTCTGGTCACTGGGGCGAATTAATTCCAATGTTCCTTGAACGATTAGATGACGAACTTACGCCATACGCTGGATTGAAGCACCCCTTTAGCACCTACTACCGCAATAACGTTTACGTGACGCCAAGTGGCATTTTGGCAGAGCCCCAATTACGGTTTATCCTGGATGAAATGGGTGCGGATCATCTTTTATATTCGATCGATTACCCCTACAAAACACCAGAAAACAGCGGAACATTTTTGGAGACGGCTCGTTTAACTGATGAGCAACGGGAGAAAATTTTCCATAAAAACGCAGAGACCATTTTTCATTTGAAAGGAGAAAAATAATATGACCTTAAATCCTAAACAATTAGACATGACCCGGCACGAGCTGCAACAAAATTTTGAGCTTAGTGGCTTGACGAAAAAGCAGGTCGCAACTGACCTCAATATTAGTGAAATCAAATTAGACCACCTATTTAACCTCAATCAACAATCCCTGGATGACCCTTGGATTTTGCGCAATTACCTCATTGAAAAGGTGCAGGAGGCTGGCAAGGAGCCCGTCCCATTCTCAGCAATGGGTGGTGATTGGCACCGGCACTGGTTCCTGAATAGTGAGGCGATAGATGCGCGCCAAATGACGCCGGGAGATAATTAAAGAAGGTGCGATAAGCTAAAGAGGAGAAGACAAAACGTTAGTTTTGTCTTCTCCTCTTTCTATTTACTATTCAATCACTAACATATCATGTTCATCAAATTGCCAATCCTTGGAATAGGCCACTTCCCAATAATAGCCATTAGGATCTTGGAAGTAACCGCTATAGCCACCCCAGTCGCCCCAAACCGGTTGTTTGACGATCACTGCGCCATTTTGCTGGGCATTTTCAAAAACAGTATCGACCTCTTCCTTCGATTTCGCATTGTAGGCGTGCGTCACGCCATTAAAGGTTGTGGGCATTGGATTGTCCTCAGCCTTAATGCCGATATCCTTCAATAGTTCATCATACGGAAACAGTTCTAATTTAGTACCCGTGTTATTGAAAAAGACGATGGTATCAGCCATTTTATCGTTCGGTTCGTCAAACCCGATTGCTTTGTAAAATTTGCGTGAGGCTGCGAGATCATTGACGCCAAGACAGATTAGATGAATGGTATTCATGGAATCATCTCCTATTTTTGCTTAAATTATAGCACGAAAAAAGGCTTGGCCACTTATGGCAAGCCTTCATTATTATTCTTAATTAGCTGAATACACCAACCGTTTGCAAGATTAGGTAAACATTTAAAGCAATCAAAACGATAGTTGATGTCCAGGCGCTGTACTTAACCCAGGCGTGATTCTTGAACTCGCCCATGAGCTTCTTGCTACTGGTGAAGATAACCAGTGGCACCACTGCGAATGGTAGTGCAATACTCAAGAAGACCTGTGAGAATGTCAGTAAGTTTTCAATCTTTGCTTCGTCACCGTGGTAATAAATGGCAAATGCAAGCACTGGTGTTACTGAAATCAATCGAGTGAGTAATCGTTGTGCCCAAAGTGGCATCTTCAATCGAATGAAACCTTCCATAATAATTTGTCCTGAAAGGGTTCCAGTAATCGTTGAACTTTGACCTGATGATAACAGGGCAACGGCGAACAACATACTGAGCATTGGACTGGCAATGGCACCTACGATTTGGTGATTACTTAGAGCGTTGAATAAATCAACGAAACGACCAAGTGAACTGTCAGTACCGAAGAACAATGCAGCTCCCAAGATTAAGAGCAAACTGTTCACGATAAATGCGATGAACAATTGGATATTTGAGTCAATTGTTGAGAACTTAACGGCCTTTGCAACGCCTTCGCGGTCGCTACGGTCAATCTTCCGTGTTTGAGAAACGGATGATCCAAGGTATAAGTTATGAGGCATAACCGTTGCACCAATGATACCAAGTGAAAGGTACAACATTGAGTGGTTCGTAATAATCTTATCTGAAGGAATGTAACCGTTCATGATACCGCTGATACTTGGGTTAGAAAGTAAAACTTCGTAAGCGAACACAAGGAGGATAACCCCAACCAGCGTTGCCACGATTGCTTCAATTTTCCGGAAACCAAGCTTCATTAATAATAGCAAAATCAATACGTCAGCAGTTGTAATCACAATACCGACAATCAGTGGAATATTGAATAACAACTTGATAGCAATCGCTGAACCGATAATTTCAGCAACATCCGTCGCCATAATTGCTAATTCAGTGATAACCCATAGGAAAATTCCCATTCCCTTTGATGTATGTTCACGGGTTAGTTGAGCTAAATCTTTTCCCGTTACGATTCCAAGCTTTGAAGACATTGCTTGTAGCAACATCGCAATCAAACTGGAAATCAAGATGACGGCTAATAAACTGTACTTGTACTGAGCGCCACCAGCAATTGATGTAATCCAGTTACCTGGGTCCATGTACCCCACGGCAATCAAAACACCTGGTCCTGTATATGCAGCTAACGTGCGCCAGAAACCGGCACCCTTTGGTACTTCAATACTTCCATTAACTTCATCCAGACTCTTGCTTCCTGCTGGATCAATATCTAAATTCGTTTCTTCATTAACACTTGTTACTTTCATTGTGTTCCCTCTTTTCTATTAGCTTAGAAATTCAGGTGATCTTCAAATTGATTAAATTGACAGATCTTGATTTATAGAAGTTTAAACGCAGCTAGTTTCTCTGAACTAAATATTTTTAAACAACCATCAATCGCCATCATTTTTTACAATCCAAAACCTCCTCAAAATTATAAGACGTTACTTTTTCGTCCTTACATACTATAGCACCTTTATTTGCTAAGTCAACAGTAATCTGGAATTTAATTGTGCCCGTTGAGTATAAAGTTTGGACAGCCTAACTTTATGATAAAAAAGCCAGTCCAACTTGAAGTGGTCTCCCAGATTGAGCAGATTAAATTCAATTTTCACCCTTTTCTCGATTTACAATGGCATAAATCCTACTTCAAATTCGATTTTTGTCGTTTTCTCAATTTACAACGGCGTACATCTCACTTCAAATTCAATTTTCGCCTTTTTCTCGATTTACAATGGCGTACATCTCACTTCAAATTCGATTTTTGCCGTTTTCTCGATTTACAATCAATTATATCCCGATTCAAATTCAATTTTACATAAAAAAACCAGTCCACTTCTGGACCGGTTCTCCGCTTGGTTGATTCATTATGTGTTTTGTACGAGTTGTTGCTATGTTTGGAAGAAAATAGTAATCCTAAATTTTCCGTCATCACCTCCAGATATGTGGGTTATTTCCAATAGGCATACTTATATTGAACGGCATTTAACATCCCGTAATGAATGCCACCAATTTTCGTACTCAATAGGTTGGCAGTTGCTGGCTGATACAAAGGAATCGTTCCTTGAATTGCCATTAGTCGTTCGTCAGCCTGTTGAATGTAGTTGGCGCGTTCCTTATCCGTATACTTGCCAAGGTTGTTCGCCTTAGCCATTAAGGCTTCATACTTGTTGTCAGTCCATTGGGTAAAGTTGATGGTGTTCCCCTTTGTGGCTAAGTTCATCATGTCGGTTGGATCAGGATATTCGGTTGAATATCCGGTTAGATTCATTTCAAATTTACCGGAAAAATCGCGGGAAACGTGTTGGGCATGTGGAATTGACGTGATTGAAATTTTAATTCCAGGAAGGTACTTCTCAAGTTGCCCTTGAATGTATTGGCCCGCCTTCTTATCGGAATCGGTATCATCCGTTAGCAGCTCCATCGTGAGCGTTGATTTACCAGTTTCCTTCTTAAAGGTGTTCCAGTATTTCTTAGCTTTAGCGAGATCGTACGTTTGCAGCTTATGGTTGCCATAGTAATCCTTTCCGGTTCGGGGATCCTGGTACTGATCCTTAATAATTTCACTTTGAGCCGCAACCGATCCATCTTGAAGCACTTTATCGGTGATGGCGGAACGGTCAAGCGCATTACTAACGGCTCTCGCTAAATTAGGATTGTTTAGGGTTTTGTTTTTGGCGTTAAACATCAAGTAGTTCAAGCGGTTTTGCGGTGTGATGTGCAGGCTCTTCAACTTAGCGTCTTCTTTAACAAATTGGCCGGAAACCTGCGTCTCTTGAACCTCATCTGATTTGAATAAATTTTGCGCGGTGTTTGGATCAGAAACGACCCGCGCATCAATTTTACTAATCTTGGTATCCTTGGCATCCCAATATTGCTTATTTTTACTGTATGACCAGGAATCCTTGGAAACGTTCCAGTCAGCTAATTTGTAGGCGCCGTTAGAAACCGTTTTGTCACTGCTGGTCCCGTACTTGCTCCCATATTTAGCGATGGCATTGGTACTTAATGGATAAATTTCAGTTAAAAGGTAATCAAACCAGGAAGATCGCTGGCTCAGTTCAATTTGGAGTTTATATTTGGAAATGGCTTTAACGCCTAACTTACTAGTCGCCATTTTGCCGGAATAAACGCCCTCATAATTTTTGATTGATTTCAAACTATCTGTATTTTGAGATTTCGTTTTTGGATCAAGGTGGCGTCTAAGAGAAAGAACAAAATCTTGGGCAGTCACCGTGTCGCCGTTACTCCACTTTGCGTCTTTTCGTAAAGTAAACGTGTAAGTTTTGCCATTATTTGTGGGCTTAACAATTTTGGTTGCGACCCCAGGAATAATTTTACCGGTGGCACTCTTTGCGTAGAGGCCTTCATATAACTGGTTTTGAATGAGGTCTGAATTAGTGTCCAGCGTCTTGTCGGGGTCGGTGGTCATTGCTCGACCAGGAATCGTGATGTTCAGCGTCTTGTTGGTACTACTCGCTTGCGAATTGCCGCAAGCTGCTAATAAGAGACTACTCGCTGCTAAAATTAAAGTTCCAATCAATTTGTTATGTTTCATGTTAAATCCCTCCAAAAATAATTTTGGCAAATAATCGATTACTGCTAAAAAAATAAACAAAAAAAAGCCCTGCAAGACCTAAAGTCTTAACAGGGCGTTCACACGCGGTACCACCTGATTTTGTTGTTGCCAAAATGGCGACAACCTTATTCGTACAGTAACCTAAATTACGATACGTCAACACGGTAATGGGTGTCCCCATCGCAAACTTTGATTACTCATCGCTCGCGCCACTCAAAGGCTACTTTCATTCATTAGGTTAGGCTTCCTTGCACCGAACGAAGCTCGCTTAACTAACTGCTTGAATTACTTTCCTTATCTGTGTGTTTAATTTCTCATTTATTTTTAATGTACTGAGTATGCCTTATTTTTAGGGGACTGTCAACCCTTAAAATTAAAATAAGATTAAAAAGTGAATCTTAACTTTTTTAGGCTTTTTAATTTGCCGCAAGATGCTTATTATGAATTTAAGGGAGTTCAGACCACCTACAGGAGGTGTATCCAATGACGTATATTCGCGCAAACTTATCCTTATTTATCGGAATCATTTTAGTCTCATTTCTCATCTTTTTTGGATTCGGCGTCTTTGTGTCCAATCATTCAACCAGTCGAGCAGCTTACCATCGACCAACCCTTTTACTAACTGGATACGGTGCGGTATCAGATACGTTTGACGCAATGATTTCCCGAGCCGAGGTTAAAAAGGACAGCCAGGCCACGGTCATTGCCACCATTCATCAGAATTCGGTTAGCTACCAAGGCAAGTGGCATCCCAGTGATAAGCACCCAATGATTAAGGTTGTTTTCGCTGACAACAAGATGTCCTGGATGGACAATGCCAAATGGCTGAATCGCCTACTTTCTAGTTTGAAACAAAAATATGGCATCAAAACCTTTAACGCCATTGCTCATTCTCGTGGCAGTCTCGACTTACTGGTCGCATATGGAGAAAAGCATCCTTTAAAATTAAAGCGCGCCGTTTTTGTCGGAGCTGCTGCAAACGGGCACCTTGGCCAAGATGATAAAATTGGGCGAAACTACTTTTTGAAGAATGGACAACCCAAATACAAGCATCAAGCTTACGCTGATATTACGAAACACAAACAGGATTTTCCAAAGGGAACCCATGTCTTAAACCTTTATGGTAACGTTGGTAATGGATCAGATACCCACGTCACTAATGTTTCAAGCCAATCGCTTTATCCAGGGTTGGGCAGTCGTTTTGCTTCATACCAGCAAAAAATGATTAAGGGAAAGTACGTTTCTCACCACTGGATTATTCGCAAAAATGGCCAAGTGCGCAAATTGGCGCTGAATTATATTTGGCGGTCAAATAACTAAATCTTTGAACACGACAACACAAAAAATCGGCATCCCAAGTGGAATGCCGATTTTTCATTATTTATCCGTTTTTCTTCTTCTGAATCCAAAAAGTCCCGCAAATGCCGCTAGCAGCGTGATGATTCCCGCCCAAATGCTCATCGAACTGGATTGTTAATTTGTTTGTGGAAGTTTGTCAGCACTTGTACTCGTCGTGGCGTTCGAACCCGTCCCATCAGTTGTCGTTGCACTAGTTGGCGTTGTAGTCGCATCGGATGCTAAATCGGTAACACCACTTTGACCACTGCTGGTAGTGCCGGTACTTCCCGACCCATTTTCTGCATTCTCAGCCGTTTCAACCGCAGCCCCGCTAGCTGTGTTGCTTACTGCTGACTCGGTGTTGGTTGTGCCAGTAGAATCAGTTGACGCAGCACTAGTCGTTGTTCCCGTATCACTACTTTCATCAGACCCAGTCGTTGAAGCTGCATCAGTTGAAGCACCACTGCTCGTTGTCCCAGTTGTGTCGGTGTCAGTGTCAGATCCCGTAGTCGTACCACTTCCTGTTCCAGTATCCGTATCTGTGCTGGTGCCAGTATCAGTGTCACTACCTGTGTCTGTATCCGTGTCTGTACCCGTGTCTGTACCCGTGTCTGTACCCGTTCCAGTATCCGCTGCACTCACAACCACGTTAACGGTTTTGGAAATCGTTGTCCCGTTGACCGTTTAACTGTACGTTGCTGTGTAGGTTCCAGCTTTCGAAGTATCGACATCGTCCGTTTCAGTCACGTCTGCATACGTTAGCGTATCACCCGTTGATGGATCAACTAAACTGACAAAACTGTCAGTTTCTGGATCCCAAGTATCACCGACCGTCAAAGAAGCATCTTTGGCGTCAATGACTTGAACCAATTCGACATATTGACTTCCATTTGCCATTTCAACACCCGAAGCCGTTCCGACAACATTTCCATCTGTATCGTAGATAGTGAGACCCGAATTATTCATCGTGTAGCTATAGTAAGCGTATGGCTCACCCGTACTACTATCAAATTTGATCGTGTAGCCATCAGTATCAACAGCTGCTTGCGTTGAGCTGGTGTTAATGTAAAAGTTTGAACCACTATAGAGAACCGTTTGACCGGCCGCGACACTAGCACCGTCATCGAAATTATCAAATGTAATGTCACCATCCGCAACGTCCGGCATTAGACTCTGAATATCGCTGGACACCATCGTATAAGTCCCATCGCTATTTAAGATAGTCCCTATATATTGACCGCCAGGATCCGTTGTCGCTAATTTAGCAAATCGTGCCGTAGCAGATGTCTGTTGCGCCGAATAGCCATTTTCAACATCGTAGTTAATGTCGCCGTATGTCATTGTTGCCGTGCCATCATAGACATTAAGATCGTCCGCATTGGTCAGGGTTAGTGGCGTAGACAAGTTGACGATTTGACCAGCAGCCAAAGTTCCAGTAATCTCAACTGCGATTAATTGATCCCAGGTGAAATCAGGATAGGCGGCTTTCAGTTCTGTTAACGTCAAATATTCCCCACCCTTAATCGAGTAGAGAAGTTGCAGTGATGTGGAAGTATTGGCTTCATTGCTGTAAGTGAGTTCCAAACCGGTGGCTGAAATTCGCGAAGCATCGGCGACAACGGTTGCTGTCGTCCCAGTACTCGTAACGTTATAACTAGGTAGCAGTTGGATGTCTTCAATGACCTTATCCGTATCACTTGTATTAGTGACGGAAGTATTTTCGTTCAAATCGGTTGCCGTATCGACATTGACAATGGCCGAAACACCCGAATTATTTGTCTGCGAGTCACCGGTTGAAACGGTATCACCGGTACTACTGTCCGTTGCCGTCACCGTGGTATCGTGCGTTACGTCATTTTGTGTTGAAGGCGTACTCGTTGACTCAGAAGGATCATTATAAATAGTGGTTGAATCGGCATCGGCAGTTGTGTCGGCGGTATCATCAGTTGTGCTAGTTGCACTTACATCACTAGACTCACTAGTCGTGTCAGCCGCCACGGTAGCAGCCGTTTTAGCCTGTTTGGTAGCGGTGCTAGTTGCGGCAGTTGATGACTCAGCTGAAGTCGTTGCAGCTGTCGTGTCGGCATCAGTCGCCGTCGTATCCGAACTAGTGCTAGAGGTACTTGATGCAGCAGTTGTAGCGGTTCCAGACGTCGTAGTCGCGGCATCACTACTGTCAGCCGCATCCTCACTCCCTGAACTACCGCTAGACGTGGTTGTTGCAGTGGCAGTCGTTGTTGCCGTATCACCAGTGGTATCGGCGCTGGCGGACGAATTTGAAATTGCCAATCCTGTTCCAAACGTGATGACGGTAATCGCAGCAAATACCCAATTCCTGCCGGACTTGTATATCTTGAAACGAACTTTTTGTTCACTCATACTAAAATCTCCCTACATTTGAAGTTTTGTATTTGTAACCGTTATTAACTTAACATCATCTTTACCAGCAGTTACGCAACTTTATTTAAACGTTTAAAAACGTTCCCTTTTTTATCATATTGTTTAAATGAAGGTTAATTGAAGATTAATTGAAGATTAAAATCATCGTGCGTCATCAATAGCTAGTTAGCATTGAATAATCAACCAAACTCTGGAATAATATACCTATGCCGTTGGGGAACGCTTCCATCTTTATCATTTAAGCGGCAAAAACACATTAAAGGAGTGGGGTCATTGAAACAACATCGTAAATTTTTAACCATTATTGTTGTCTTTTTTGCATTATTTTCCGTAGGGGCGACTACGGCAATCGTCAACCCAGAAACTGCCCAAGCAGCCACGCACGTTTACGTGACTGAAACGGGTAAGCATTACTTTTATCACAAAGGTAATAAAGGACTTAACCGCGCAAAGAAAATCTACAAGGTTACTTTAAGTGCCGCCAAAAAGCACGGCTTAACTTTGGCAAAGACGGACTACAAACCGGGCAAACGAAAGGTCGTTAAAAAGACCACCGTTAAGAAGGCCAAGGCCGCAACCAAAAAAGCCAAGAAATCAGCGGGAAAATACGTTACTTCTGGGAAATATAAAGTAAAAGTTCTCAACAGCAATAAACCTGGCTTCTCAAAAGCCACCCTTTCACTTAAAAAGGGGGCATGGCAAAAGTTCGGTAACTTGGATCGATTGAACCGGGCTACCACTGCTAACGCCATGCTAAATAAAAAGTTGATGCCTAAAGGTGAGCGAGAAGCCCTTTACGTGAACCCGACCGCTTGGCACAATAAAAAAATTAAAACTGGCTGGCTTTATAACCGGAGCCACTTAATTGGTTATCAATTAACGGGTCAAAATAACAACCTGAAGAATCTCATTACTGGTACTCGCGAGCTCAATGATCCCGGCATGGTAAAGTATGAAAATAAAGTTGCTAGTTATCTAAAATCTAGCAAGAAACACTATATTCGCTATCAAGTTAAACCAGTTTTCAAGGGAAACAATCTCCTCGCAAGCGGCGTTCAAATGAAGGCTCAATCCATTCATTCAAACGCGGTTCGCTTCTCAGTTTACTTACCTAATACGCAACCTGGCATGAAGCTTAACTATGCCACTGGATACAGTAAGGTTAGCTAATTAATTTTCCGTACAACAATAACTACGAAAATAAATCATCATTCCATTTTTTACTTTGGAATGATGATTTTTTTGTGAAGAACTACTATGATAAACGTTATAAATCAATTTAGGAGATCATCACATGAACGCATCGAAACCAGTACAATGGAAACGAAACTTATGGGCCCTTTGGCTTGGCAACTTTGTCACGGGTGCCGGGTCCAGCATGAGTTTGCCATTCTTACCCCTATTCATTTCAGAAATGGAAAATTACTCCAAAGCCGAATTAAGCATTTTAAGTGGGGTCGCATTTGCCGTCACCTTTCTCAGTCAAGCAATCGTTTCACCGTTATGGGGGAAATTAGCCGATCGGACGGGTCGTAAGCCAATGCTGATGCGGGCCGCCGTCGGAATGACAATCACGGCCACCCTCACTGGTTTGTCACCAAACGTTTGGATTCTGATTGCCTTGCGACTTATTCAGGGTGCCTTTTCCGGCTATATTAACAACGCCTACGCCCTGATGGCCAGTGAAGTTCCAATGAACCAAAGTGGCCGCGTGATGGGCACCCTCACAACTGGTAACGTCGGTGGGCAATTAATTGGTCCCATTATCGGTGGATTCTTAGCTGGTATTTTGGGCTACCGGATTCCGTTCTATTGCTTTGGTGGCTTGATGTTGATTGCATCACTATCCACCCTCTTCTTTGTGAAAGAAGATTTTCATCCCACAACCAGTCAGGACAAATCCGAGAGTCCGTTTGCCCATATCAAAAATCCTTCAATCGTTTGGACGATGATTATTTCGTCCATGCTGATTCAAGCGGCAACGACCTCCATTAACCCAATCTTGAGTCTCTTCATCAAAGAACTCATGCATGGTTCGGGTAACGTGGCGTTTGTGAGTGGGGTAATTGCGGCGCTTCCCGGTATCGCGACTATTTTCACAGCACCACAATTGGGGGCGCTTGGTGATAAAATTGGCCCGCAAAAAGTCCTCATTGTTGGACTCATTTTCTGCGGGGTCGTCTTCTTCCCAATGTTCTTCGTGACAACCGTTATTCAACTAGGGATTCTCCGCTTCTTGGTCGGAATTTCTGACGCCGCCCTGCTACCCGTCACGCAAACGGTGATGACGCTAAACACCCCCAGCGAAGTTGTGAGTCGGATTTTTAGTTACAATCAATCCTTCCAGGCAATTGGATCAGTGATTGGCCCATTGTTAGCCTCGGCTGTTGCGAGTGCCTTAGATTACCGTTATGTCTTTCTGATGACCGTTCTTCTGGTTCTCATTAATTTGGTTGTCGTAACGCGAGCATATCGCAAGGATCGTAGAACTACTCAATCAATGACAAAGTAAAAGAACTAATCAAAAACGATTAGCTCTTTTTTTGACTTATCTATGAAATTGATATTATGAAAACAATTAAATACTAGCTCCTGTCCTAATTTTTGTTTGAACCCAAAAAATAATTTATTTGCTAGTGAATCCTGTAACCAACTTGTAACCATTAAACAGCTGAAATGACACTTTAAAACACTTAGTATTATAATGGTTATTATTCGATAGAAAATATAGGGGTGACAAAATTATGAAGCGTCAACGAATCCAGTGGATTGACGTTGCAAAAGCCTTTGGGATTATCGCCGTCGTTTTAGGACATAATTTACCGTATCATGGGGCTTTTTTCCATTTTATATACTGGTGGCACATGCCACTGTTCTTCATTGTTGGGGGCTTTTTCCTCAAACCAATCTCAAATGATTTACATAAGATTATTCCAACGTGGTGGGCATTCTTTAAAAAGCGCATTTGGCCGTTACTGATTGGCTACTTTGTCCTAGGTGCCTTCTTCATCCTGGCGTATCACTTTATCTATGATAAACAATGGTGGTATACCCGGGGCTATTTCCTTCGATTACTTTGGGGTGGCCGAACGCTGAACCTTTACGTCACAAATTCGTGGTTTATCGAAGTTTTCATTCTATCGTTAATCGTCACAACGTTCGTGATTACCTACGTTAAATCAGTTCGCCTTCAATACATTCTTGCTTTTCTAAGCCTGATTGTTGGCATGTCCTACACGCACATCACAATTTGGAAACATTTTAACTTTTACGCAACGCCGTGGGACTTCGATATCACATTTCTCGCCTTCTTCTTTATGTTCATGGGGCGCGAATTTTTCAGACACGCACGCCAACTGATTGAAAAATGGTATGTGGTTCTGGGCAGTATGGCCATCGGTGCGTTCTTGCTGTACATGGAGCATTTGGATAAATTCCACTTTGCCTTCTTCATGAAGTCACACAGTATCAACGCCCGCCCTGCCAACGCGACAACCTGGGTTGCCATCGTTCCATTTTTAATGGTCGCAGGCGTCTTCGGAGTTTCGTACTACGTTTCCAAATGGATTCCATTTACCGGTGGCTTGCTTGCCATCATTGGTGAGCATTCATTGGTCATCATGTACTGGCACCGATTCATTTTTGACATCATGGATCGAATCGGCTGGACCTCATGGCAATGGCAAGTTGTTGCGGGGGTTCTGTTACCGGTCATTGTGATGGTCCTGTATCAGGCAATCAAGCAAAAGATTCAAGGCAATAAAAGCTCACGAAATTTTAGTTCTAGTAAAGATTAGAATAAGCAGTATTTGTCAGACTTTTAAGCTATAATAATCGTGTAACCATAAAACTAAATTTATCGGACTGGGGTGCCATTTGGCTGAGATTAGACCCATTGAACCTGTGCAGTTAATACTGACGAAGGAAGTCGAAAAGTAAGCGACCCCTTGCGTTTTGTAGGTGGTCGCTTTTCAGTCTGGAAGGGAATTACGATGAAATTTACTGATGATTTATACACGACGGCTAAACCGCTTTGGCAAAAGAGCATGCGCCATCCATTTATTCAGGAACTAGCGGCTGGAACGCTTCCACTGGCAACATTTCGCTACTATCTCAAACAGGATCAACACTATTTAATGGAATTTGGTAAATTGCACGAAATTATTGCCGCAAAAGTGACGGATCCTCAAGATAAAGGCATTTTATTAGCAGGCGCTGGCGCTGAAGACAACGAAGAAACGCTCATCCGCAACGATATGCTTAACCAGTTAACAATTTCTCAAGCTGAAATTGCCGCAACCCCTTTGTCTCCAGCAACCTATAAGTATGTGACTCACATGTACTACGAACTGAACGCCGGTTCCCCGGCACGGGCAATTGCTGCACTCCTCCCCTGTTACTGGCTGTACAGCAACATTGGGAAGCAGTTAAGTCATGCAACATCCCCCGTTCCCATTTATCAGCAATTCATTGACGGCTACGCAGCTGATGCGTTCACAACCGCAACGACGGATATGATTGACCTCGTTAACCGCGAAAGTACGGCAGTTGATGCCGCAGAACAAGTCGACATGAAGGATGCCTTCATGAAAAGTAGTGAGTATGAGCTCGAATTCTGGGAAATGGCTTATACCAAAGAAAAATGGCCGTACGAAAGCTTAAGTATTTAAATCAATACGTGAAAAATGGTTTAACCCAACGGAAATAGTCCGGGTTAAACCATTTTTTTAATCTTTAAATGCTGTTATTCCCTGTTTTAACCGTGACAAAGCATCCAGCAACTGCGCCGTTGGACACGCAATGTTCATCCGAATAAAGTCGTGGCCATCACCACGATAGTCGTTTCCAGTCGACAAAATTAATCCGGTTTCTTGACGCAAAAAGTCGGTCAGTTTCTGCGCATCATCGGTTAAGTCACGAACGTCGAACCAAAGTAGATAGGTGGCGTTTTCTGACACTAATCGAATTTGTGGCAGCTGGTCGTGAACAAATTTAGCAACCTCGTCCCGGTTCTCAGTCAGCTTCGCCTTTAGTTCATGCAACCAGTCAGCTCCCTGCGTATACGCAGCGATTGTTCCCGGTAATGCGGCAAAATTTGGCTCACCTAGCTCCTCGTTATTGAGGCCGCGAGAGACTGAAGCGCGCAAATGAGGCTCGGGCACAATAACGGTTGCAGCGTGCATCGCCGCAACGTTGAACGTCTTGCTGGGTGACACACAAGTGATGGTGTTGTTCCGCAAATTTTCAGGTAGTGAGAAAACGGGCGTATAGTGAGGCTCTCCAAAGACGAGATCCCCATGAATTTCATCGCTTAATAAGGTGACGTGGTTCTTTTGACATAGCGTTGCAATTTTAGTGAGCTCATCCCGTGACCACACCTTGCCCACCGGATTGTGTGGGTTACAAAGAATCATCAACGTTGTCAGTGGTTCTGCTAATTTAGCTGCCAGGTCCTCGAAATCGATATGATAGCGGTGATTCGTTTCATCATAAACTAAGTCGTTTGATAGCACGTGTCGCCCATTATTTTCGATTGAATTGTAAAAAATATTATAAACCGGTTCCTGTACCAAAACGGTGTCGCCAACGTTGCTACTACTGCGAACAACGGACGAAATAGCTGGTACAACGCCAGTACAGAATATCTGCCACTCGTTTTCCAAATGAGCGTGATGCTCCGTTTGGTACCAATTTGCGACAGCATCAAAGTAGTCGTCCCCCGGCTCTTCATAACCAAAAACGCCAAAGTCGACCTTCTTGCGCAGCGCCTCAATAATTGCGGGTGCCGTTTGAAAGTCCATATCTGCAATCCACATTGGCAGTTCATTCGGTTTGATGTCCCATTTGACGGAATTTGTGTTGCGGCGGTTCAATTTTTGCTCAAAATTAGCCATTTAGCCCGCCCGTCTTTCTGTCTGAGCGTCATTGGTGATGATGGTCGTCTTTGATGGATCCACTTTGTCGACTTCCATAATTAATTCGCCAATTGACTCAGCTTTAATGATGCCGCTGATTGGATTTTTAACGCTAGTAATATTGGAATGGATGTCCGCATCAATATCACTGCAGTATTCGAATGCCAAATCGGTCTCGAGTAACGTGCAGTTTTTCATGACAAGGTGGTCGATGTAGCAAAGGCCCTGATCACTCTCAATGGTACAGTTAATGAGCGTTAGATTTTTGGTGTTCCAGCCCAAGTACTCGCCGTTAATGGTGGAATCGTAAATGGTCACGTTCTCACAGTTCCAAAATGCATCCTTGGTCACAAACGTTGAGTTATGAATCTCAACGTTTTTAGCACCATCAAACCCGTAGTTTCCAATTAAGCTGAGGTGATCTGCGTAAATATTTTCGCTGTTCATGCCAAAGTAGTCACCGCGGGCCTGCACATTTTCAATATGAATATCCGAACAGTTCCACAATGTCTCATCTGCATCTGAAAAATAATCGTTAATCAGGGTAATTCCCTTGCCCCGCCTAAATTCTTTGGGCGCCTGGATGGAACTATTTGTCACTTTGATATCGTTGGTATACCAGATTCCGGAGCGGGACATTTCTTCCAAAATGATGTGATCCGCTTCGATGTGATTGCTGTACCAAAGCGGGTACTTCCATTTAAAAATGGTGTTCTTCAAGTTAATGTTGCGACTTTCCTTCAATGGCGATTCACCATCGCTAAATGTGACTTGGTTGAGGGTGGCGTCCTGCTCCGCAAAGAGTGATCGTTCACCAGTGAATAATTGATTTTGATAAGTTGTCAATATAAGTCCTCCTTATGCCTAAAAAGAAACTTTCCGTAAGTTCTACTTTAGCACTAATCGTTGCATTAATAAGTTAATTTAGCCAATTTGAAACAGCCTGACTTGCGCATTCTACTCGTGACCCGCGCATCGGTAATTCTTTCGCAATCGTTGCATCGGGGACGAGCTCATGAATGACTTCGAGGCAATTGCCAAATCTGCTCCCCTCATGTGTACAAAATGGGTGGATGACTTTGCCAGAAAGCGTCGCCTGCTGTCTACTGCTCCCGGTAGCGTGCCCCACCAAACGGGAAAGCCAATGTAAATGTCCCGTTCTGCCCTTAAATCGACCGCAATTGGTTGGATTGCGACTAGTTTTTCAGCATCAAGTTTGCTCCGTTGGAGAGTCTGATCATAACTGTCGGGATAGGGAATGGCCGCCAAAATAGGGAACGTTGGCATCCCTAACTGCTTACCAATTAGTTGCGCTAATTTAGCCGTATTTCCAATGTCTAATTTTTTAATTTCTCCGTTAATCAGCGTTTCACCACCATGAGAAAAGTAAATCACGACTGCCATTTCAAACCCTCCTTTCAACTAAAAAAGCCGTCACTATTGATTATCAATAGCGTACAGCTCGTCCTCTTCATCGTCTAATACTTAATGAAAGTTAATCTATGCTTGAAAAGCATTTTTAAAACGCTTGATTAGCTCGGAGGCCACCGGTGACATGACCCGATTTTTCCGCCAAGCAAGCACACAGTTAGTGGAAATGGCCGGGTCTAGTGGCAGAAAGGTTGTCTCTACATTCCGATTAGTGACCGCCCCTTCGATTCCAACGGCAGCGGCAACTTGTTTTTCGACCAACGGTAAAATATTAAATGCCAAATTGAAATTGCCAACCACGTTTAATTCGCTGGGGTCAATTTTTGCCCAATTTGAAATCAATTTAGTAATTTCCGGTCGTTTGGAAATCATGAGTGGCATCCCCTTGATATCAGCAGGTGTAATCCCTGTTTTGGTTGCCAAAAATGAGTTGTTTGCTACTAATAATCCCCATTTTTCTTGGCGTGGTAATGTCAAAGTGGCGTATTTTTCCGTATCAATTGGTTCCAATAGGATTGCCATATCGACCAGCCCTTTGTCCAAACGGTCGATAATATCATCACTGGTGCCTGTTGTAATATCAAATTTCACTTCGGGATAATCACGCACAAATTCTTCCACCATCATTGCCATGGTGTCCGAATTATCAGCTTCCACACAGCCAATTTTGAAGGTGCCACTGAATAGTTTATGGCGCCTGTCAACGAAGGCTTGCTCAGTCGATTGAGACAGTTCCAAAATTTCTTCAGCCCGACTCTTTAAAAATAGCCCCGCTTCGGTTAGTCGAAATCGTCCCTTTTCGCGGTCGAATAGTGGCGTGCCCAGCTCATCTTCGAGTTCACGCAACTGCCGACTCAAGGTTGGTTGGGTAATATGGAGCTGTTCCGCAGCACCGGAAACTGTGCCGACATCTGCCACCATCCAAAAGTACTGTAAAAGTCGTAGTTCCATGTGCTGGTTTCCCTCCATTTCGAATTCTAATAGATTTATTATACCATTGAAAAACGAGGGTGAGACGAAAGGCGGTTTGCTTTTGAGCATAGCCTAGATTAACGAATAATCCTGCACTTGGGATTGTTTGTTGATCGTAGCTAGGCGGAGAAAGCAGCCTTTTGGAACCCGACTAAGCAAAAGTATTCGGAAATAACAGAGCTGGGACAAAACAAATGTTTTGTCCCAGCTCCGTCTTTTTGTCTTATTTTATTGGAAGTACCACGGTGAAGATACTACCACCACCGGGATTATCGGTCACTTTAATGCGACCATTATGTGCCTTAATAATCCAAGCAGCGATCGCAAGTCCTAACCCATTTCCACCGGTTTCCTTATTGCCTGAGCGTTCTTCCCGATAGAATCGATCAAAGATTCGCTTCTTGTTCGCATCACTGATTCCCTGCCCAGTATCCATGACCTGAATTTTCAGCGAGTTGTTTTCGATAACCGTGCGCACCGTAATCGTATCACCCGGCATCGTATATTTGGCGGCATTATCCAGCAAAATCACCAGTAGCTGATGAATTCGTTTGGTATCCAGCATGACGGACTGCGTTGTTTCCGTCTTAATCACAAACTGTTTATCCTCACTTTGAACAAATTCTTGGTACGGATCCAACACTTCGCTCATAAATTCCGGCACAACGACGCTCGTTTTTTTGATGGCAATGGCGTTGGAATTCGCGCGGGCCAAGGTAAGCATATCGCTCGTCAACCCGTTTAATCGCCTAATTTCCGACAGCGACATGATAATTGGGTCAATCTGATCCTTAATCGTATCGTTGGGTTTGGTCATCAAGCCCTCCAGCTGATTCTGGATGATGGTCAATGGTGTCCGAATTTCATGCGCTGCACTGTCAACAAAGTCCTGCTGCTGTTGCCAGGCTTTTAGAACGGGTTTCATGTTAATCCGCGAGACAATGTAACTAATGATGAAAACTAATACTCCAAATAAAATCAGCGCTGCTAACAGCAGATTTTTGAATCGATTAATTCCCTGCAAATCTGGGGTGATGTTCTGAAGCACCATGGCGTACTTGGCGTTCTTCAAAAAATCGTTATTTTTAATATTATTTCGCTTTTCCACCCCTGCCGGTAGGCGATGCCGCTGAGTGTCTGCATTTACTTTTACGTAAACACCACGCATGGTTGCTTTACCAACCTGTTTGCTAAAAGTTTTATTGAGATCTTTCGTTTGCCCTTTGACCTTCAAAATTGACGCGGAAAAGCGCTGGAGACTGTCGCGATTCAAAATTTTGCCATTTTTATCGTAGTAAATCGTAATCGTCTTAAAATCAGAAGGTCGATCCATTAGCATTGGCTTCTTGGACACGATGGCTGCCCGCTGCTCTAATCCTTTATCAATGTTTGCATAGGTACTTTGTTGAAAGCGCGCAAAGATAATCAGCCCTAAGATCGAGAAAATGACCATAAAACTGATTAACTCGGTTAAAAATAACCGTAACTGTTGTTTGCGATTAACAATTTTATCCACTAAATTACTTCACTTCCAGTAAGAATCCGACGTTTCGAAGCGTTTGAATCAAGTCTGGCCGACCCGCATGCTCCAATTTTCGTCTTAGGTTACTAATATAAATGTTGACCACGTTAATCGTCGTGTCGGAGTCCATCCCCACACTCGGTCAAAAATCTGCTCGCGGGAGACGATGATGTTTTTGTTTTGCACCAAGTAGGCTAAAATATCGTACTCCTTACCCACTAACTTGAGGGCTTGATCGGAAATTAAAACCTGGCGATTTTCAGTATTTAACCACATTGCATCATCAACGACCAGTCGTTGGTCGTCTTGATAAACACCGCTTCGTTTGAGCAACGCCTTCACCCGCAAAATGAGTTCTTCACGATGAAAAGGTTTCGTCAAATAGTCGTCCGCACCAGCCTGAAATCCCGTTACTTTATCATCCAGACCATCCTTAGCCGTTAAAATGAGCGCCGGTGTTTTCACTTTATTTTTTCGGGCACTCTTGATAACTTCGATACCGTTCATGAGCGGCAACATCAAATCCACGATGAATAAGTCAAAGGGCTCTTCAATGGCTAAATATTCGCCTTGCTCGCCATCGAATGCCTGGGTCACCTCGCCAACGTCCTGTAAGAATCCTTTGACGCTGTCTGATAACTGGTGATCATCTTCAATCAATAATATTTTTATGCTACTTGCCATGTACACCATCCCAATTTTGTTCGCAAGATTTCGTTCCGTGAATTGAAGCAACTGTGAATCGTCACAACATTTCTATTCGTGCTCCGCTCCACTGCGTACTACGTCTAACTCTAGCCTACGAGGAACAAGTTCCTCTTCCAGGCTCTTCGTTAGTCCTCGCAAGCAATCGTGGATCGTCACAACATTTCTATTCGTGCTCCGCTCCACTGCGTACTACGTCTAACTCTAGCCTACGAGGAACAAGTTCCTCTTCCAGGCTCTTCGTTAGTCCTCGCAAGCAATCGTGGATCGTCACAACATTTCTATTCGTGCTCCGCTCCACTGCGTACTACGTCTAACTCTAGCCTACGAGGAACAAGTTCCTCTTCCAGGCTCTTCGTTAGTCCTCGCAAGCAATCGTGGATCGTCACAACATTTCTATTCGTGCTCCGCTCCACTGCGTACTACGTCTAACTCTAGCCTACGAGGAACAAGTTCCTCTTCCAGGCTCTTCGTTAGTCCTCGCAAGCAATCGTGGATCGTCACAACATTTCACAACAAGGTTGCCCCAAACCTCTCGATTTGAGCCAACCTTTTGCTTTTCTCTATTTTACCCTATTAACGGGCCAACTTCATTGCCAACCCTAAAGTGAAACCTAATTGTTAGACACTTTGAATTGATTATCCTTTAATTCAATTTTGACATCGCCCTGCTTGGCAATTTCTGAATCATGCGTCACGATGATAACTGTTTTGTGATGATTATGCGCCAGATCCTGGAATAACTTTAAAATCATTTCCGAGTTGGCAGCATCTAAATTTCCAGTCGGTTCATCGGCGATAACCGTTGTTGCATCCACAACCAAAGCTCTAGCGATGGCCACTCGCTGTTGTTCACCACCAGATAATTTCTGAACGTTCTTACGTGCCTTTTCTTCTGAAATGCCCACATTTTTCAAAGAATCAAGCACAAATTGTTTGTCACCGCGATGACTGGACTTAGTGATATCAAGTGCCGTCAAAACGTTATCAATCGCTGACATGTATGACATTAAGTTATATTGTTGGAAAATCATCGCAATTTTGGTGCGGCGATAATTTGTTAACCCAATTTTATTGATATTCTTATCATCAATTGTGATTTCTCCCGTTTGGGGGGAGTCTAATCCAGCAATGAATGATAGAAAAGTTGTTTTGCCAGAACCGGAAGCCCCAACAAACGTATAGACCTTACTTTGATCAAAACTCAGGTTAACATTTTCATATAACGGTTCTGAATTTGCATACGCATGGGTAAGTTCTTTAACTTCTAACATGTGTGCGCTCCTTTCGCTTTCAATGGTTATGTCGCTAAAGCGACCAGTCGGACTGGGACCTACTCGTTTTCAATGTCTATTTTGCTGTCGCAAAATCTGATTCTCATACGGAGAACCATCCAAACTGCCATACTTCAACTTAGCGACTTTTGCTTTAGTTGAATGGACAACGCCCGGAACATCAGAGATTCTCGGAACGAGAATATTCCTTAGAGTGAAGTAGTTATGTCGCTAGAACGACTAGTCGGACTGGGACCTATTCGCTTTCAATGTCTATTTTGCTGTCGCAAAATCTGATTCTCATACGGAGAACCATCCGAACTGCCATGCTTCAACTTAGCGACTTTTGCTTTAGTTGAATGGACAACGCCCGGAACATCAGAGATTCTCGGAACGAGAATATTCCTTAGAGTGAAGTAGTTATGTCGCTAGAACGACTAGTCGGACTGGGACCTATTCGCTTTCAATGTCTATTTTGCTGTCGCAAAATCTGATTCTCATACGGAGAACCATCCGAACTGCCATGCTTCAACTTAGCGACTTTTGCTTTAGTTGAATGGACAACGCCCGGAACATCAGAGATTCTCGGAACGAGAATATTCCTTAGAGTGAAGTAGTTATGTCGCTAGAACGACTAGTCGGACTGGGACCTATTCGCTTTCAATGTCTATTTTGCTGTCGCAAAATCTGATTCTCATACGGAGAACCATCCGAACTGCCATGCTTCAACTTAGCGACTTTTGCTTTAGTTGAATGGACAACGCCCGGAACATCAGAGATTCTCGGAACGAGAATATTCCTTAGCGTGAAGTAGTTATGTCGCTAAAGCGACCAGTCGGACTGGGACCTATTCGCTTTCAATGTCTATTTTGCTGACGCAAAATCTAATTCTCATACGGAGAACCATCCGAACTGCCATGCTTCAGCTTAGCGACTTTTGCTTTAGTTGAATGGACAACGCCCGAAACATCAGAGATTCTCGGAACGAGAATCTTCCTTGAAGTGAAGTAGTTATGTCGCTAAAGCGACCAGTCGGACTGGTTTATTCGCTCGTCAATATTTTCTTTGGCTTCAATCTCAAAATTCCTATCGAAGCAACACACACTGCCAACGCGATAATGACAAATCCTAAACCACCCAACTTCATAATTGATGAAGGCGTAATCGTCGTCTTCAAACTCTTCAGTTGACTCGCTTTAGACGTTGAAGTTGTTCCTTGGCTCATTCCTGGACGACCCATTTTGGCGCCGCCACCAGTGCCACCAGGTGCCTGTCCTTGACCACCACCGCCTGGTCCACCTGTTGAGGTGCCCGTGCTCGTTGACGTTGTGAGAGAGGAATTTTGCTGTGCCAGAAGTTGGTTACCAACCTTATTACCCACGATATTTCCAAATAAGCTGGCCACTACTAATGACGCAATCATGATGATGAACAACTCTGAAAATAGTTGTGCCACAATCTTTGATTTAGATTCACCTAACGAAACCAGAATTCCAATTTCACGGCGACGAGAACGAACTGACAGGATGATAATCAGTGCAAGAATAATTGTTCCTGCAGCAGCAACCAACCAGACAATTTTAGAGGCAAACGCTTTGACGTTCTTCATTGGCTGAAGCAATGATTGATAAGTTGAATCATCAGATGTTACTGAGAAATCTGAATCACTAATGATTGACTTGATTTGTTTGATTGTTGCCTTTGATTTCTTCGAATTAGATAACGTATAAGTTACAGTGCTTGCCTTGTTTTCCTTGCCGTTGATGCTGGCCGGTAACGTATAGCTGGTGTAAATCGTATTGCTTGGATCGCTACCCGGCATACTGCTACTTGAACTCGTTTTATAGATTCCGACAACCTTCATGGTGACATATTTCTTGGAGGTCGTCTTAATTTTGATGGTACTGCCCACTTTTAAAGCGTCTTGCTTAGCTAATTGCTTTTCAATGACGACATTCTTGGTGCCGGCATCGCTAGCTGTGATATTTCGGCCAGATACTAGTTTAGAAGTCTTAGACGTGAAATCCGAAGCCAGTTTAGTGCTCGTAACCCCACTTAGCGTTGTGTCGTCGGAAGAGGTACTGCTAGTGCCGCCTGGTCCACCCTTCATTGCTCCCGAAGAACCAGTTGTGGTTTCTATCGGATCAAACGAGTTAGCGGTAACTAAGGCAGTCGTTTGAATATTGTAACTGGCGACCGTACTTAATTGTCCGGCCTTTTTCGCCTTTGCATTTGAAACCGTTGGCGTTGTGATCTTAGTGGAACTAGAGCTCCCTGGTTTCATATTTTTGAACATTTTATTTCGGTTCGCTGAAACGGTGATTGTCGTTCCTGCTGATTTTGTTGCACTCTCTGTGGCGCTGACTGCGGCACTTTGAATGATGATACCTAAAAGAATGAAAATTAAAATGGCTGTCATTATCAGAAAGAGGAGGAAGCTTTGTCCCTTTTTGTGAATGAGATATTGCTGTGCCCGTTTTAAAAAGTTCAATGTCCCATCTCCTTAGCTTTAATGTTATTGAGTCTATAGGCGTGAGGTTAAATGAAGTTTAAAGCAGGAAGTGCTTTACCAATCGTTAAGTTATTGAGGATTATAAAGAAAACAAAAAAACGCTCATCCCAATTAGATGAACGTTCCCATTCCTATTTCGTTAACTGATCCACCCATGCATCACATTCTGCCAAATGTTTGGGCAAATAATCCTTTAAATAATCAAGCGTAAACCAATTTGCAGGCGACTCCCACAATGCTTGATCCAGCTTGACTGATTGCTTAATCTGGCCTGCTTGTGCTTCGGCATCTGCCATAATTAAATCGGACTGCAGCACCGTTTGGCGCAAGGCTTGCCACTGTTGCTGAATCTCAGTTGCAAACGTCCGCTTCATTTTCTCCCAAAGGGGACTCGTTTGATCATCAACCGTTTTTTGATGATTTTTACTTTCAGGATTGACCTTGTGGCCAGCCCTTCCCACCATGAAAATAGCGTCTAAATCCAGAATCGTAAACAGCCACTTTTGCCCGTCATACGTGTACATCACGTTATTGTGCGTCATATTATCGTATGCATCGGTTGCAATCACGAACAGAAAATAATTAATCACGTTGATTGGGTCAAAATAGTCGTTGGCCTTCGCGTAAAATTCCGCATCACTTGCCTCATGAATGAAGCTGGTTAACCGATAAATCGACTCTCGCACCACTTTATTGCCAGCTGATTGATGGCTCATAATGTCAAAATCACTGCCATCCAAATGAGGGTGCGATTCAGAAAATACTAAACCTGGCTTATCTGTGTGGCCTTGGCGCCCCATAATCATTATTTCGGACGATGAGCGAGAATCAATTTCTAACGAGTCGGCATCCAAATAGGTCATTAAATTGTAGATTCCGGTCGTTTCACCGTTCATGCTTAAATTAACTGGATAGCCGGCTGTAGTTCCCAAAAAATCAGTATCCCGCACCGTATTGACGTAAGCATCATCTGTTTTTAAAATGGCCCGCCATAAATTTAAAGCGGTTTGCGTCCTCACGTGAGTCGGATCCATGTAGTCAGACCTCAAAGAAAATTTGGACCTTGCTTGTTGCCAATCAAATAGCTTCAGCTTCACAGGTTCTCGAGTTGTCGCATCCTTAAATAGTTGAATTTCATAATTATGGCGCGCCCAACTTGCACTCGAAGCTCCCTGAACGGTGATTCGCCCCCAAGCTGTTACGGGGGTCTGATTGAGGAGATGAATTGTCACTGGGGCAACTGCCGTCCGCCCCTTTGCGAGCTTAAAAACATCTCCAGTAATATTAATAAGCGGCAAAACAGTGCCAGCATTCGTTATAAATTCCTTATTAATCCAAATTGTTCTGCGATTATCAATCACATGGACAAATGTGCCAGCTGAACTCGTCGCTTCTTCAAAGACTTGGACAACATTTTCCTTAAAGTAATTTTTCCGAATCGACCGGCGCTTAACGTGCGCTGTGGGTGTGCTGTACGGCAAGTTTTCGTAGATGGGCAAATGTTCCGTGAAAGTCAATTGGGCCAAGTATGGCGTTTTCGAAAAAGTATATGTCCTGGTGGGCACCTCTAACGCATCCTTCGCAATCCAGTAAGCTTCATCCCGAATTGTGACGTGACACCAAATTGAGCCAATGTTGAGCAACATTTCCTCAAAAACGGCCACCGTTTCGCCATGAAACCGGCCGAGGTCGCCACCCGATTTAATCGTCTCACCTGCTCGAACGGGCCAGGGATTTCCGGCATACATCCCATCCTTCCGATTATTTTGGTTAATAACGCCATCATAAGCTACCTTCTTAAAATTGACGACGTATGATTGATATTCAGATTTCGATTCTTTCGTCATGCTGATCCGCTCCAATTATTTTTTCGCCAAACTCGCCAATAACGTTGTCCAAGCTTCAGTTCCATCCGTTTGATAATCGTTACCACGTACCACTTGAACGCCTGCTTTTTCAGCCATTTGCGCCTGATTATCATTTCTAACAAGCAACGCATCGTAGGCGGCTAACTTTTTCGGAATTTCGTTATAAATGGTCCCCACTTTTAGAATAGTTTGGGGTAATTTTGCCAGCAACTCATCGTAGTCCGTTCTTTCAGTGACAACGATATCGCCAGGCTTTAGGCGCTGCTCTAAAAATTCCAATTCTAAGTCTTGCCTGCTATAAAATCGCGCATGCTGACCAGCCTTACTAAAAGTTGCGTAGTGCTTTTGATCAAACGTCGCCGTTAAGGCCGTCTTGTCTGCCTGATCAAAATAAGTTTGCGCTGCCGTGACGCCATCCCGTTGATAGGCTGTCATCGCCAACCGGCCTAAGTCATTGAAATAGTCCAATTGAATTTGATTCCCTAACCGGTCAAAGTACCGAACTTGTTCCACTTTTCCCCGTTTATCAGTTTGCGCTTCGGCAACGGTTAGGTCACCATCCTGAAATTGATAGTCTCGACTCTCAGGGTGCATTCTAAAGTAGCCATCCAAATCATGAAAATCATTCACCGATAGTGGACTAGCTGTCGGTTGTTCAAAGCCTTGCAGTTCATCAAATAGCGATTTAATTTGACCCTTTTGAGCAACGATTGTCCCAGCGGTTTTACGCCAATTTGGTGAAAAATGCATGAGTAAGAGGGTCGTATCAACGCCCATTTCACTGAACATTTTGAGACGCTTAAGACTCGTCTTTTCAATAATCGTGTTTTTAGCATTCAAAGTTCCATTGATGAGATATAGCATCATTGTTGACCGCCTTTCTCGTAAAATTCTGCCGCCCGATCACTAATTTGTTGCCACTGCGCAAAGACTTCTTTTTGACTAAACCGCAGCGCAGATTCGTAGGCGTGATTGCTATATTCTTGCCACTTTTTCTTGTCCTGCAGCAAATCAATCCCGGTACTGGCCGCGATTCCACGATCGCCCATCGCAACAATATTGCCATTTTCGCCAGGAATAATGAATTCGCGCGGTGCGTATTTGAAATCATAAGCAATCACTGGAACGCCGTGTGATAGGGCTTCATTAATGACCAGCATCACGCCTTCGTACTCACTAGTTACAATCATCAGTTGCGCTTCGTCGTACACCTTGGAAATATCTAGTGCGAAATCGTGAAATTGGATTTCCTTTTCTAGCTTCAACTCTTTAATTTGCTGCTTCAATTTATCAAAGTAGTCATCATCAGAAACCAAGCCCCAAATATCAAACGTGGCATCCGGAATCTCCGCGTGAATTTTGTTAAAAATATGAATCTGTTCTTCAATCCGCTTTTCAGGTGAAATTCGCGAAATTGAGATCATTTTATAGGGTTGGCGATCCTTTAGCTTATTCTTTGTAACAGTTTCAGGATCCCACGAAGCACCAGAAATTTTCACCACTTTATCATCTGGAAACTGGAGGCGACAGTCAGCAGCTTGCTGGTCCGTTTGCGCAATCATGCAGTCCCACTGATTCAAATTTAGTAGGGGTTGGCGATAGTTAAAGTTATAGTCCTTTGATGTGGGATTTTTTAGGAGGTTGGTCGCGTGAATATTGTGCAAGAAGAGGGCCTTATAAATTGGCGTCTTAGTATTTTCCATTGCCCAGGAAACGTCTAATGCTCGGTCAGTGATGAAGGCCGATTGCGGAAAAGCTTCGGCCAATTGGCTAAGAAAATAAGCTTGTAACTCATTCTTCCCAGTCAAGATCGTTTTTCGCTGGCCATCATCGATGATAACCGACGTTTTACTGACCTTTTCATCCTTGAGTTGCCAACGCTGTGTGATGCGCTTGTTGCCCGCCAAATCAAAATAAATATCAACTAGGCGGCGCTGATTAACATCAAAAATAATGGTTGATGATAAAAATCCGCGAACATCATACTTGTCCTCCGACGTGTATTTTTCATCAGGACCGTAGTGCAAAACGCGCTTTACGTTTCCGTTTGAGAACGTGTCGATAAATAAGGTGAGCTTTCCCTTAAGGTAGTATCGTTTATTCTTTTCTGTCACTGATGATAACGGTAATTTGGCCATTTTTAATATGTCTGTCGGTTGAATTTGCTGTTGTTCAACTTCACGAATATCGCACAAATAATCATACAAGTTAAAATATTCATCGGCGTGCACGCCGTGAGCTGCCATTCTAACGCTAGTTTCAGGATCATACAGCATTGTTAAAATTTTAGCTGGCTTACCAAATTTTCGAAATAAGACTAGCCGTTTAATTTGCGCATTTTCGATTCCTGACACTTTAATTTTCATCGTTTTCCCTACAAAGAAAAACATCGTGACATCCCCCGTTAATTATGAATTTTGGTTATCTTAATTTTACTATAAAACCATTTATGTAAAGAAGCCACCCGACCTTAAAATCGAGTGGCTCCTTTTTAGCGTCATTTCAAATTAGCTTTTCGTTACGCCTCGTCTTTGCGATTCTTTCGACGTAATCCAAAGAGTGCAAGTAGGCTGGTAAGAGCCACCATTGCAAGTCCCGCTTCAGCTGCCGCATTACCAGTTGTTTCATTGGTTTGTGGCAAACTGTCCTTTGGAGATTTAACGTTACTTCCATTAACGTTACCGTTTGCTGAATCAGCAGTTGCTGAGGCGGAAGAATTCTTACTCCCAGCCTTACTACTTGAATCGCTATCGTTTGACCCGGATTGCTTTGCACCTGATTTAGGTGACTCATTATCCGAATTCGTTTTCTCAGTAGCGTCAACCGCTTCATTAAATTCTACCGCATCCGACTTAGCTTCACCTGGCTCACTAGGAGTCGCTGGTGTCCCACCAGAGGTAGCTGAAGCGTGGTAAACGTCATCTGAAGGATCTAATGGATCAGTGCCATCAAGCTTTTCTTGGCCATCGTTGGTTCCACCACCATCAGTGTCGGACTTAGTTGGATTTGTGCCATCAGTCTTTTCTTGACCATCAGTCACGCCATCACCATCAGTATCTGAGTTCTTAGGATCAGTGCCATCTGATTTTTCTTGACCATCAGTGACGCCATCGTTATCCGTATCTGGATTCTTTGGATCAGTGCCATCGGATACTTCGGACTCATCCGTCACGCCATCACTGTCGGTATCTGGATGAGAAACATCGTCAGTTGGGTCTAATGGATCGGTCCCATCGTCAATTTCTTTCCCATCAGTAGTGCCACCACCATCAGTGTCTGGGTTCTTAGGATCAGTTCCCGCTGGGTTCTTAGGATCAGTTCCCGCTGACTTCTCAGCACCATCACTCAGGCCATCTTTATCGGTATCGGAACTTAGTGGATTAGTCCCATCAGATTTCTCGGTGCCATCGTCGACACCATCACCATCAGTATCGGATTTTGTCCCATCAGTACCATCTGACTTCTCAGTGCCATCAGTGACGCCGTCGCCATCCGTATCGGACTTGTTTAGGTCCGTGCCGTCTGATTTTTCGGTGTCATCAGTAACCCCGTCGCCGTCCGTATCTGTATGAGTTTTGTGATCCGTTGAATCAAGTGGGTCAGTCTTATCGGATATCTCAGTCCCATCAGTGACGCCATCCCCATCTGTGTCGGGTTTATTAGGATCAGTTTCAATCGTTTTTTCTGTTCCGTCAGTCAGGCCATCGCCGTCGGTATCCGACTTATTTGGGTTGGTCTCATCTGACTTCTCAGTACCATCATCAACGCCGTCACCATCCGTGTCAGGCTGAGTCGGGTTAGTGCCATCTGATTTCTCAGTACCATCAGTGACCCCATCACCATCGGTATCAGTCTTATTCGGATCGGTGCCATCGGATTTCTCAGTGCCGTCTGTGACCCCATCATTATCCGTATCTGGATCAAATGGGCTGGTGCCATCTGATTTTTCAGTTTCATCAGTAATGCCGTCGCCGTCCGTATCTGGATGGTCCTGATCATCTTTAGGATTTAATGGGTTAGTCCCATCTGACTTTTCTTGACCATCAGTTGTTCCACCACCATCGGTATCCGTCTTATTCGGATCAGTCCCATCGGATTTTTCGGTACCATCCGTCACACCATCGCCATCGGTATCTGGTTTGGTGCCATCGGTGCCATCTGACTTCTCAGTGCCATCAGTGACCCCACCACTATCGGTATCGGCCTTGTTAGGATCAGTCCCATCGGATTTTTCTNGGTGCCATCGGTGCCATCTGACTTCTCAGTGCCATCAGTGACCCCACCACTATCGGTATCGGCCTTGTTAGGATCAGTCCCATCGGATTTTTCTGTTCCGTCAGTCACACCATCGCCGTCTGTATCGGATTTAAGTGGGTTCGTGCCATCGGATTTTTCGGTGCCATCAGTGACCCCATCGCCATCGGTATCTGACTTATTAGGATCAGTGCCATCGGACTTCTCAGTTCCGTCAGTCACGCCATCCGAATCAGTGTCTGATTTATTTGGATCAGTCCCGTCTGCTTTTTCTGTATTGTCAGTGATACCGTCACCGTCTGTGTCTGGATGATCTTTATTTTCCGCTGGATCAAGCGGGTCAGTGCCATCGGATTTTTCAGTCCCATCAGTGACACCATCGCCATCGGTATCAGATTTGTGCGGATCAGTCCCGTCAGATTTTTCGGTGCCATCATTGACCCCGTCGCCATCCGTATCTGACTTCAGTGGGTCAGTCCCGTCCGACTTTTCAGTGCCATCCGTGACGCCATCGCCATCGGTATCTGATTTGAGTGGGTCAGTGCCATCAGATTTCTCAGTGCCATCGCTCACTCCGTCAGAATCTGAGTCTGAATTTTCCGGATCAGTCCCATCAGACTTTTCGGTAATATCCGTGACACCATCACTATCAGTATCAGGATGGTCTTTATCATCCGTTGGATCGAGTGGATCGGTGCCATCCGTTTTTTCTTGACCATCAGTTGTGCCACCACCATCGGTATCTGGTTTTAGTGGATCAGTTTTGTCTGATTTCTCAGTCCCATCAGTCACACCATCGCCGTCGGTATCTGGTTTTGTCCCATCAGTGCCATCGGATTTTTCGGTCCCATCAGAAACACCATCACTATCGGTATCTGACTTCAGCGGATCAGTTCCGTCTGATTTTTCGGTTCCATCCGTCACACCGTCGCTATCAGAATCAGAATTTTCTGGATCGGTGCCATCAGACTTTTCAGTCGTATCGCTAACCCCATCACTATCTGTATCTGGATGATTTTTATCATTTGTTGGATCGAGTGGATCGGTGCCGTCAATTTTTTCTTGAGCATCACTTGTTCCACCACCATCGGTATCGGGATTATTAGGATCAGTTTTATCTGATTTCTCAGTCCCATCAGTCACACCATCGCCATCGGTATCTGGCTTAAGCGGATTGGTACTATCGGACTTTTCAGTACCATCCGTCACACCATCGCCATCGGTATCTGGTTTATTAGGATCAGTGCTGTCTGACTTTTCAGTTCCGTCAGTCACACCGTCACTATCCGTATCTGGCAGCGTTGGATCTGTCCCATCAGACGTCTCAGTTGCATCCGTCACACCATCATTATCAGTATCAATCGTTGTATTGATGGCTCCTTTAACATCCTCTGGATCATTAATGCTGTAATCTGATTCATCGGTATCAAGTGCGTCAACCGCCGCATTAACTTTAGCAATGCCACTTTCGTTCAATTGGTAAGTATAAGCGTAGGTCGAGCCATCATTTTGAGTGATTGTGAAGTCATCAACCGTTAAGTTTGGTGCCAATCCATCCACGTCAGTGCTAAATGCAGTTCCATTCGCTAAAGCATCCGTCAACGCGCCTTCAGCTGTTTGGTCAGTTGCGCCAATAATGGTGTTGAGGGTAATGCTCCCAACGACCACTTGGGTTGGCGTTGTAACCGTCACCGTTTCGTCAAGCGCCCGAATGGCATCATCAACATCTTCCTGTGAAGCATTGACGTTACTCAAAATATCAGCGCTAGGATTTAGTGCTTCAAGTTGGGTTTTATCCACATTTTGGTAGGCAATCGTTGTGTCAGCACGCGTAACGGTATTGTATAACTTCGTTGCTTCGTTAAATTGTTCCCCAATGAAATTACCAGCTGCAACACCCGCAGCGTTTAAATCTGGGTCAGTCCAAGTAATTGGGACGATTGTCGTTGTACTTGCCCCAATCCCACCATCAATGGCAGAACTAATCAGTTTGTCGAGAGTATCATCAGTCAAAAAGTTCGATACGGTAGCGACAGCCGTATCAATTCCATCTTGAAGTGTATCTGATGCTGTATCTAATGCAGCTGATAACGCATCTGATGCAACGCTAAAAATTGAATTTCCCACAATTGTGTTCATCAAGTTTGATAGCGCCGTTGAACCGGTCGAATTATCGGTACTCGTTCCGGTAATTCCAGCCAAAACGTTGCTCGTTGATGACTCCCAGCCATAAAGGTAGTTCGTAATCATTCCTGAGATGGCAGCTGTCGCTGATGCGTTACTGAACGCACTAATGGTGCCCGTTGCGGCATCGTAAGTCGCATTAACTAATTCGCTAACCGCAACCCCATTTTCCATCAAATTATTTCCGGAAGCGGTCATGGCATTTGCCTGAGCGACCGCGTTGTTAATTGCCTCTTGATAAACTGACGCAGCGTCAGCAATATCACTTAGTCCCCATAAATCGGCTAGACTTCCGATTGCGTTAACTGCAGCACCAATCCCAGTAGAGATAGCTGTCAAAGGTTTCGATGCTAATGTATTTAAATTGGCGATAATTGTATCCGTAAAGAAAGATGTAATGGCTTCCATACCAGCGCCATTGAACGCGGTTTTAACAATCGCCTTGTTCGTAATGGTGCTATTGACAGCATATTCTCTGGCAAGGTTGTAATCCGTAATTTGAAATAATTCGCCGGTTGACTCATTTTCAATCGTGATACCGACCCCATCATTGGCCGTTACCAAAAATGTGCCAACACTGACAGAATCGCCAATAAGTGAGGGTACACCAATGGTCGTCCCATGCTCATTATTTCCAAGCATCGACGTATTAATTCCTGATTGTTGCGCATTTGCATAGAGGGTTGTCCCTCGTTCTTGAAGATTTTCGCTGTCCGAACTGATTGCGCCTTGGTTGTTGAAACTATCGGTAGCGGGTGTCTCTGTATTTGCTTCCGTCCCATTGAGGATTGCGCCAGAAACGTTGAGATCATCATCTAAGTCATCATTATCCGTCGCTTCCAAATCGGCTCCATCTTTTGCGGTGACGTCGCCGTACTGTCCATTTGCACGGTCCGTGTCAGCATTTGCCTGCTGGATTGTTGCTGAAGCAGTCTCACTGTCACCTAGATTTGCCGTTGCACTATTTTCCGCTTGGGCGCCATTAGAGCCAAACAAGGTTCCTTTAAAAAGCGCATCCCCCGTCTCAGGATCCGTCACGATTCCTTCTTTTGAAGAATCAGTTTGACTGGTTCTGTCTTCGGTTGATCCGTCCCCTAATTCAACGGTGGGGTTGGTACTTTCATCAGTGGTGACTGAGCCATTTCTGACCACGTCGCCAGCCTTTGCTGCAGTTTGGTCACTGGTCGCTGTGCTTTTTTCTGAGGTACTTTCAGAAGTTGCGGTAGCTGGAGTCGCAGCCTTCGGAGCGGCTGTGGCTCCTTCCTTAGCGGGCGCATCAGAAGTTAGTGGATTAGTATCTGCGCCATCCTTAATGCCATCCCCATCAGTATCAGCCTTCGTTGCATCGGTCCCAGCTGTGGTTTCTTGAGCCGTGGTAAGGCCGTCACCATCAGCATCTTCGTTTGCATCCGAAGCCGCGTCCGAAGCGCCATCAGATGTGCCATCTGAAGCAGCATCTGAGGTACCGTCAGAAGTTGTGCCTGACGCATTTTGAGTCGCATCAGACTGCGTTGTCGCCGTTTGCTCGGTTGCTGGATCCTCAGTTGTGGCGGCACTTGCGCTATCCACCTGTGCAGCACCTAAAAAGAAGAAAAATGTCGTAATCAAACCAGCTAAAACCCACTTCTTACCTGATTTGTACAATTTAAAACGTTCTTTTTCATCCGACTTGACCCGTGTCTTTTTAGACACAAAATTACCCCTATAATTAATCTTCATATGTAGTTATCCTCCCTACAAATACACTTGTTCTGAATCGACAAATCACGAAGCTTCCCGTCGCTTTATAATTATCTACAGCTTAAATCCCACTAAAATTTAAGCCCCATCAAGGTTTCCCCCATGATTGATTAACATTATATTATAGTTCCATGATAAGTAAAGCTTTTAATATCCCAATTTTAGTCCCCACAAAATGGTTTTAAGACCATGTGCTTCCTTTATGTACAGTATTCTAAGATATTATGGCAAAATAATAAGAATCAGGTCGATTAAAGTCGCCTGATTCTCATTATTTTTATCTCCTTAATATTTTTTAGGGTCCACCTGCATAGGACCATACTCATCCGCATCGTCGTCCATATAATCCCACCACTCATTTTCATAGCCATGAAAGCCAGCCTGTTCCATTGCGATTTTCAGGGCTTGATAATTTTTCTCTTGAACGACACTTCTCGGATAACTGCGTTTTGCCTTACCGGTGAAATCATCAAAGTCGCTTTGCATGTCAACTTCATTGCCATCCAGATCCGTTAGTGTCAAATCAAAGGTGACCCCCTTTTCATGACTGTAATTTGGATTGGGCTTTGCCACCCACATCTCGTCTGGATAAACTTCGTACAGTTTCTTTTGGGCATACGTGGGGCGATACGCATCCCAAATTTTGATTCGGAATCCCTGTTGACGCAGTATTTTAGCGGCAATTCCTAATTTTTTAACCGTCCCGGCCCGCGAAATCGCTTGGCTAAAATCATAGACTTTTTTGCCAGTAAAATTAGCCGCGGTTGCGTATTTCAAATCAACAATAATGTCTGGGACCACTTCATGAACGTTAATAAAATCCGGATCCTGTTTGACCGCTCGTGCTTCTGGTAACACGCGTTCTTTACTCATTAATGTTGCCCCCCTGGTTTTCTTCTATTTTACGCCATAAACCGATAAGCAAATAACTATCCGTCCAAATTGGCATACGTTAGACTGAAATTAACGCATCAACACACTCATTTAGGAGGACGTTTATATGACTGAACCCCATCTTCAGGACCCCCGTGAATTGTACTATCGTCATGAATTTCCTGATCAAGATCAAGCAGCCCCCGCTCTACAATCTGAAATGAATCCGCAACCTGATTGTGGCGAGACCAGCTATGAAGGTCACGACCGCCTGTTGAATCGGCGCGTTCTCATCACTGGTGCCGATTCCGGAATTGGCCGGGCAGTTGCGATTGCCTTTGCTCGTGAAGGCGCTGATGTTGCCATTCAATATTTGCCCGGTGAAGAAACCGACGTCAACATGGTCGCAACCTTGATCAAAGAGGCTGGCCGAAAATGCGTCCTGCTTTCTCACGATTTGAGGGACGAAGCTGCGCCCGAGGAAATGGTCGCCAAAGCCGTCGAAGAGCTAGGCGGGCTCGACACGCTTGTCTTAAACGCTGCACAGCAAATTGCACACAAGGATATCGCAGATCTTTCAATGCACCAGGTGAAAGACACCTTCATGGTCAACATCATTTCCATGTTCGCCATCGTTAAGGCGGCAGAACCACATCTTCCCGCTGGTGGCGCCATTTTAACGACCTCGTCCATTCAGGGATTCAATCCCAGCCCCCAACTTTTGGACTACGCAACCACCAAGGCTGCCATCGCTAACTTTACAATCAACTTATCGCAACAATTCATCAAAAGGGGCATTCGAGTGAACGGTGTGGCGCCCGGTCCCATTTGGACGCCGATTCAATTAGCTGGTGGCCAACCACAGGACGCGATTCCCAAATTTGGTCAAAACGCACTCCTTGGACGTGCCGGTCAGCCGGTGGAACTTGCGCCGGTTTACGTCTTTCTAGCATCAAATGAAGCAAGTTACGTCACGGGTCAAATTTATGGCGTGACGGGTGGCGAATCAATCAATTAGTTGCAAAAATAGCACATTCCTCGATAAGTAGAGAAACGTGCTATTTTTTGTTTTCTAGTGATTCTTATAGTGATTGAAGCAGGCAATACTAGTTATTAATATCTGCACCAAAATACTTCTTTGACAGCTTCGTCAACGTTCCATCAGCCTTCAAATCTTTGATTGCTTGACTGATTTTTTTCTGAAGTTTAGGTGACTTTTTGTTCAAGAGTGCTGCAACCTTAGCAACTGGAACCTTTTCTGGATCAAGCTTTTGGTACTTTAATCCAGCAGTTGAGTTATCTTTTGCATAAACTAACCATGAACCCAATGAGTTAATGGTGGCTTCACCACGTTTTTGTTTGAGCATCTGTAGCGTTGTTGGGAAATCACCATTTGGCACAACGGTTGCACCATACTTCTTGGCGATTGCTGCGTTATCTGAACCGGTTCCTTCAACAAGGCGCTTGCCCTTGATGTCGTTAATACCCTTAATGCTGTTGTCCCCTTTGCGCGTTACTAAGACGTACTGTGAATTGATATAAGGCGTTGAGAAACGATACGTCTTTTGGCGTTCCGGCGTCACAGTGATGTTATTGAGGGCGGCGTCAAACTTGCCACTTCCAACTCCGGCAATCAAACTGTCCCACTTTGTTGGTTCAAATTTAACTTTTAAGCCAAGTTTTTTAGCAATATCACGGCTCAAATCGACTTCAAAGCCGACTAATTTGCCATTTTGACGGTATGAATAGGGTTTAAATGCCCCTTCAAGCCCAACCGTCAGCGTTCCTTTGTTCACTAGCTCTGATTTATAGGTTGATTTTGAACTCGATGATTTATTTGATGAGCCACATGCTGTTAAGGTAACAGCGACTAAAAGTGCCCCTGCTAAAACTGATAATTGCTTAATTCGTTTTGAAAATTTCATAATGTAACTCCCCCTGTGTTGTCCAAAAATAATTTTTGCTACTTTTACGCGATGCTTGAGAACGTCATTGCCGATACAAAATCTTTGATTCGTTTGTTTTCCGAGTTGAAGAATGGTTCCACTTCCCCGTCGTAAAGGATGCAGCCCTTTTCGATGAAAATGACCTTATCTGCCACCTGACGTGCAAACTCCAAATTATGCGTCACGATAATCATCGACTGCTTTTCCTTTGCAATCTGTAGAAGCACCTTGAGCACCTCGAGTTCCAGTTCAGGATCCAATGCACTAGTCGGTTCATCCAGTAAAATGTAGTCCGGATGCATCGCCAGTGACCGTGCAATGGCAACCCGTTGCGCCTGACCACCGGATAACTGGTTTGGATAGCTGTCAGCTTTGTCGCCAAGGCCCACCTTTTTGAGTAACTCTAAGGCTTCAATGCGAGCCTTATTTTTGTTCTGCTTTAAGACCTGAACCGGTCCCTCCATCACGTTTTTCAACACCGTCAAATGCGGAAATAGATTATATTCCTGAAAAACCATTTCCGTTTGGCGCCGGACGGAGAGAATGGTTTTGTTTGCAATTGGTTTGCTCAAATCAATGTTGATTTCATTAAACTCGTACTGGCCTGACTCCGGGCGTTCCAAAAAATTCAGTGATCGCAGTAACGTCGACTTTCCGGCTCCTGATGGGCCAACGAGAACGGTCGTCTGATTTTCAGGAAATTCTGTCGTAATGTCCGTTAAAGCCGACTGTTTGCTGAATGTTTTATTTAAACTGGTAAGCTTTAACATTAAACGTTTCCTCCTCCATTTGCTGAAATGTAACGGGACGTGACTTTTTCAAGGTAGCCTTGCAGCCACGAAAGCACGGTACAGAATATGGCGTAAATCAAGGCTACCAGGCTATACATAATTAACGGTTGGTAATTTTCGGCGGCAATTTGCTGGCTCACTTCGAACATTTCTACTATTGTAATGGACGCTGCCAACGATGTATCTTTCACCAACCCGATAAAACTGTTGGAAAGGGGTGGCAAAGAAACTCTTAATGCTTGCGGTAAAATGATGCGCCGTAACGCCTGGGCTCTGGTCATTCCGATTGAGTAAGCGGCTTCCCATTGCCCTTCCGGAATCGACAGGATGGAAGCTCGAATCGTTTCCGAACAGTAAGCACCCGTATTCAATGAAAAGGTGATAATCCCAGCGGTCATCGGTTCCAATTTGATTCCGTCTGGAAAAATTCCCTTAATTTTCAAATAGGGTAACCCAAAAAACACGATGAACAATTGAACTAGCAGTGGTGTGCTCCGGAATAACCAAACGTAGAATCTGAAAATGGCTTTAACAATGTAGAAGAACCCTTTTTGATTTGATAGGCGAACCAACGCCGTAATCAGCGCCAAAATGAGTCCCAGTACAAATGAAATCAGTGTTAACGGAATCGTATACTTCAACCCCGCTGCTAATAGCTGCGGGAATGAATTTGTAATTATTTGCCACATAAGTTTGTGTCATTCCTTTTTATTTAGATAATTGATCAAGTGATTGCGCTAAATCTTCAATTAAGTCGTTTGCATCTTCAATTCCGACTGAGAACCGCAGTAATTGTGGGGTAATACCCGCCTTCAACTGATCCTCTGGCGAAAGTTCTGCATGGGTCATCGTGGCTGGTAGCTCAATCAAACTTTCAACGGCACCAAGACTCACGGCGATGTGAATGAGTTGCAGGTGGTTCACAAACTGGATGGCGTCCAGATCATCCCGGAGTTCAAATGAAATCATGGCCCCGTATCCGCGAACTTCTGCGGTGGCAATTTCGTAATCTCTAGTTCCTGGAATGCCTGGGAAGTATACTTTTGCAACTTCATCGCGATCTTGTAAAAATTTAGCAAGTTTCAAGGCGTTTTCTTGATGACGATCCATCCGAACAGCAAGCGTCTGAATCCCACGGCGCAACAGTGTGATGTCTTGTGGTGATAAAATGCCGCCAATTGCGTTTTGCGCAAAGTAAATTTTTTCGGCTAAGTCTTTCGCCTTCGTGACAACCAACCCAGCAATGAGATCGGAATGTCCACCAAGATATTTGGTAGCGGAGTGAAGAACGATGTCAGCGCCCAAATCAAGTGGCTGTTGTAAGTATGGCGTCAAGAAAGTGTTATCAACAATCGTCAGCAGGCCATGCTTTTTGGCAACCGCTGAAATTTCTTTAACACTGGTCACTTGAAGGCGGGGATTCGTAAATGTTTCAAAGTAAATTGCTTTGGTGTCTGGTGTAATCGCAGCTTCAACTGCCGCTGGATCCTGCGTATCAACTTCCTTAAACTTTAGTTGCCAGCGTTTAAAGTACTCGTTAATGAGGCGGTAAGTTCCACCATAAATCTTGTCGCCCAAAATAATTTCATCGCCTGGTTTAAATTGGGATAGAACGGCATGAATGGCAGCCATTCCGGAAGCAAAGGCAAATCCGGCCTCACCATGTTCAAGTTGCGCAATCAGACTTTGGAGATTATCTCGCGTTGGGTTGCCAGAACGAGAATAATCGTATTGCACGTTACTTTCGGCATCTGGATAAGCGTACGTTGTTGCCGTATAAATTGGGGGGTTAATTGCCCCGTTTGCATCCTTAATCTGTTTGCTACTGCCGTGTACTAAATCTGTGTTAAAACTTGTCATTTGATCTTCACCATCCCTATTAGAATAAAAAAATCCGCCCCCACATATCGCTATGTAGGGACGGACGCACCGTGTTACCACCCATATTTATGTTAGTTTAAAGCCAACACCTCACTGGTACCTATTGATACCTGACAATATAACGGTTGTAACCGGCTAGTTAGCGTTAACTTTCTAGCAACAATTCGGAGCTCATCTTCGCGACCAAAACTAGTTCCCTTTCTCACCATCCGGGGTCTCTTTATCTACTTTTTGGTTGTTACTCTTCTCTTCAATGTGTTCACTTATTAAAATTCACTGTATAAATTAGAATTTAATGAAAGAATACACTCGTTTTTTAATCTTGTCAACATTCTATTGCAAACACAAAGATTTCAAAACATTTGGTCACTACCTTGTTACTTTCCCTCAGACTTTGGTACACTGAAGGATAGACCACAAATCAGTCAATCAACGAAGGCTCGGGGGCAACATTATTATGAAAGAACGTAACATTCCAAAAAGATTCTGGGATCGTGGTGAAGCAATTGCCAAATCCGGAAAAGTAATTATCAATTCAATCGATCGAAATAACCACGTCATTGAAGCGACGGTTTACGGATCAACTCCCTATCACGTCACGCTTAGACAAAATGAATTAGAAGATGACTCCTGCACCTGTCCATTTTTTGATGGCAACGGTTTTTGTAAACACGTTGCTGCCGTCATCGAACTGCTTGAATCAGAAAATCGCCCATTAGAAACCCTGTTCGACGATATAGCAGATGCCAACGATCGTATTTCCAAAACGGATACGTCAATCGTCCAGGCCAGTGAAGCTGCTGACCGCTTCTTCAACATGCTCAAAGAACGCCGAAATAAAACCGTTGAAGCAGATCATAGCGGTGAAGAATTTTTGGATCAATTATCCTTACCTCGGCAGCAATATTTCCAACCAATTGCCGATGACGCATCAACACAACTCAAACTTGAAGTAACCCTATTTGTCGATAGTTTGGATCCATACTGGGATAATCCCAACGCCCAAAATCGACTGCTCATTCGGCTGCGAATCGCGTCAAAGGCCCAAAATCGGTTCTACATTATTAGTCGAATTCAAGAATTTTTAGAAGCCTACAAAATTGGGGGCGACCTGCACACTGCTGGTAAACAGGTTTTCCACATTAATAAGGAATCATTTTCAAGTCCAGATCAACAATTTCTGGATTACCTCTTACTCATGCAACCCGATATCGTCCCCGATGAACACCAAATTAATCGAAACCGCGACTTACTATTACCACCACTGTACGTCTCCCATTTGCTGGACCTAAGTCAATCATTACCCGACTTTCAATTCGTGTTAGACGACAAACACTACGATTTGATTGAGCAGGAAACTTTTGCACCAGATAATGGCCTCATTACCGCTGAAATTAAATCCGTTGCGGACGGTTATAATTTAAGCATTACGGTACAACCGCAAACCCAAGTCCAAGCGAACCTATTTGATATTTCGGGCAACGTTTTTTATTCAACAACGCCCCTCCAAATGACGTTACTATCGAACATTATCAGCACGTATAAATTATCACTTCAGCGCCATTCGATGCTCAAACTACCCGGCGAGCCACTCGAAAGAGCAGCCCTACATTTTTCAGCTGGACAGGTCGCCGAATTGAACCAATTTGTCGCTAACTTTAAGAAAATTGGTGAGATTACCGTCCCCGATGAATTAAAAACAGTTCAAATGGTGCCCCATTTTGATTTAAGTCATGCCGGTAATCAGCTCGATTTAGCACTCTCCTACGAATACGAATCAGGGCTGGTTGCTGAAGCGGATGCAGCTGAACTGCCCGAAGCATCCCGAAACTTGCAAATGGAACAACAGTCACAGCAATATCTCCGCCAGTTACAGTTCATTCCGGCCAATAATACTTGGTCCAAAGACTTTTCCAGTGGCGCAGCACTGTATCGTTTCTTTGCGCAAGAACTTCCCAATTTACGCCTAAACGGGGTGGTCACCGTCAGCGATGATCTAAACGATTTGGTCGCCGACGCATCAGACCTCGATTCCTCGGTCGCGGTCAGCGAAAATGGTGGCTTACTGGCCGTTGACTTCAACTTCAAGGGCATTGATGAACACGAAGTTGACCACATTTTAAATGAGCTGGATAAGAATCAGCCCTACATCACTCGGAAAGATGGGACAATTGTTTTAGTTGATGAATCGTTAAAGAAAATTAGTACCGCTCTCACCCAAGTTCGAAAATGGGCCAATCAACCCATTAAAAATGGCCAATTAACCGTCTCAAATACCCAAGCACTTGCCGTTCAGGCTGTGCTAGGTAAGGATGCTCATTTTGATGAAAAGTTTTTAAAACTAACGCAAAATTTAGCTCATCCGGAACTATTTGACGTTCAGCCCAGCCACAGAGTCCATGCAACTCTCCGTCCCTATCAAAAAGTCGGTGTTCAATGGCTAGAAATGCTGAATTCTTACCATTTTGGCGGGATTCTTGCTGACGATATGGGTCTTGGAAAAACGATTCAAATGATTGCCTTTTTGCTGAACCATTTGGATAAGGACAAGCCGAGTCTGATTATTTCCCCCGCCTCCCTTATTTATAACTGGCAGGCTGAATTTGAAAAATTTGCACCAGAAATGATCGTTGAAGTTGTGGATGGTAGCAAATCCAACCGCGTCGCCGTGATTGAGCAGGGAGACGCTGACGTTCTCATCACCAGTTACAATAGCGCTCGCCTTGACGTTGCTGAGTATGAGCAACGCAAGATTAACTACTTGGTTCTTGATGAAGCGCAGTACGTTAAGAATTCAAGCACCAAAACGAACCAGAGCCTACAAAAGCTGAATCCAACGAACACGTTTGCCCTCTCTGGGACACCCATTGAAAATCGGATTGAGGAGCTTTGGGCCATTTTCCAGCTGGTCATGCCTGGCTTGCTCCCCAGCAAAAAAGAATTCAAAAAGTTAGATCCGCAAGAAATCGCCTTGCGCGTTAAACCGTTTATTTTACGACGGGAAAAGATGACCGTTCTAAAGGACATCCCTGCCAAGGTCGAATCCAATCTGACCAATGAGATGACCAAGGAGCAAAAGACCGTCTATCTAGCTCAACTCAAGCAAATGCAGGTTAAAATTCAAGGGATGTCGAGCGAGTCATTTGTTAAGAATAAAATTGCCATCTTGGCAGGACTTACTCGTCTCCGTCAAATTTGTGATACACCAGCGCTTTACCTGGATGATTATCAAGATAGCTCTGGCAAATTGGAACAGCTGACTGAGATTGTGAACCAAGCCATCGAAAACAATCGTCACGTGCTGATTTTCTCTCAATTTACCAGCATGCTGGACATCATTAAACAACGCTTAGATGCGGAACATCACGATAGCTTTATGCTTCAAGGAAATACCAAACCAAAGGATCGCCTCGCAATGGTGAACTCGTTTAATCAGGGGGATAAAAATCTTTTCCTCATCTCCCTAAAAGCGGGTGGTACTGGATTAAACTTAACCGGTGCCGACATGGTCATCCTGGTTGACCTTTGGTGGAATCCGGCGGTTGAGGATCAGGCGACCGCCCGAGCGCACCGAATCGGTCAGAAAAAAGAAGTCGACGTTTTCCGCCTCATCACTAACGGGACAATCGAAGAACAAATTTACAAACTGCAAGAAAAGAAGCGCAATTTTGTGGACCAAGTCCTTAGTGGCACCCAGAATAAGGGGTCGCTGACGGAGGATGAAGTTCGTTTGATATTGGGCATTGATTAGCTAAATAGACCAGCTCTCCGAATGGGAGGGCTGGTCTATTTTTGTTTCATGTGAAACAATTTTTTATGCGTAATTCAACTTAAAGTTATCCTCTTCGTAAAAGTGCAATTTATCTTCAAATACGTAATTGCTCAGGATTCCCAATCCAATTGGCAGGATTAAGACGAGCACCGTTACCAGCGTAATTGAACCAAGTGTCACTTGCCCCAACCCATTTAACGCAGCAATTGGTCCAATCAGACCAGAGAAACCGAATCCCGCACTCATCGTCGTTCCTTGAATGTTGAAAAGTGCGCCGAGTCCACCCAAGATTCCCGCATTAATAATAATTGGAATGATTAATTTTGGCCGAGACATAATGTTCGCCATTTGCATCTTGGGCGATCCTAAGAAATGGGCTAAAGACGTCCCCACTGAATTAACTTTCCAGCCGTAAACAGCCAAGGCAAATCCAGCAGCAACAATTCCTAAGTTGGCGGATCCAGCTGCAATGCCATTGATACTGATTGCCGCTGCAATTCCGACCGATGAAATGGGCGAAATAATTAAAAGTGAAAAGACAATTCCCAGCAAAACGCCCATGATAATGGGTTGTAACGTGGTCAATTGCATGACGCTTAACCCGATTAATTTGGTAATTTCGCTTACTGGACCCAAAGTTAACGTTCCGATACCGCCCGCAATCACGAGCACTAACGTTGGAATCAGTAAAATGGTGTACGCCTTAAGTCGTTGCCCCAATACCAAAATGACCGCGTAGCCAATCATAATGGTGATGGCAATATTGATAACATAGCCCGTCCCACTGGCGACAAACCCGTTGGCACCCGCCTTAAAGTTACCTGCCCCCATGACGGCGGCTAACGCAATTGACGTTGTTTGAATCGGCGAAAATTTGGCAAGCATCCCCACGCAAACCGCAGCAACCGCTGGCAACAAGACCATTGTGGCATTCGTCATCCCCATAATGGTTTCCCCGCCTGGAAAAACGGGTAACAAAGCCGTCAACAGTTGGTTAAGCAAGGCACTGGGAACCAGTGCCACGATAATCCCAATCGATAGTCCATTTAGCGTATTCATGACCACTTCTTTAGTTGTTTTTCCAATTGAATTTTGTGACTCACTTTTTGTTATTTCCATCCTACTCACTCCTATTAATTTATCGTCCCGCCGTTGGTAGCACCTGTTTTACAACGTAAGCTTGAATCCGTTCAATTGCTTTCGTCAAATCTTCAGTGCTGGCTGCATAGCTAATCCGCACGTAACCCTCACCGCCAGGGCCAAATGAAGCCCCCGGAATCACGGCCACTTTTGCTTGCTTAGCCAAGTCGTAGCAGAATGTCCAACTATCCTGATTTAGCGTTTCTGGAATTTTAGCAAATAGGTAGAAGGCCCCGTTTGGACTCGCACATTCAAAGCCAGCTTTAGCTAACCCAGCTAACAATAAGTCCCGGCGTTCTTGGTAGACCGCGCGCATTTTAACGCCATCATCCATCCCATTTTCAAAGGCCTCCTGGGCTGCGACCTGAGCATTGGTGGTTGCTGAAGTAATCGCAAACTGATGAACCTTACCAATTTCCATGATCACGTCGGCTGGTCCGCAAAGGAGCCCAATTCGCCAACCCGTCATTGCGTGGGATTTTGAGACCCCATTTAAGACGAGGGTTTGTTCCGGAAGCATCGTCCCCATTGACGCGTGCGTCCCCTCGTAAGTTAATTCACTGTATATTTCGTCGCTAAGGCAAAAGATATCGTATTGCGAAATGACGTCAGCAATTTTCTGAAGATCGTCATGCTTGTACGTCACACCAGTTGGATTGCTTGGAAAGTTGAGGACAACTGCCTTAACGGTTTCTTTATTCGCCTCGATTGCGGCCTGCAATTTTTCTGGAGAAAGGACAAATCCATCAGCCGATGTATCGACAAACACAACCTTGGCCCCATTTAGCATGGCAACCGGAATGTATAATGGGAAAATTGGCGTTGGGATAATCACCGTGTCGCCAGGATTTAAAATGGCGGTTAAAGCTGAATAAATCGCCTCGGTAGCCCCCGTGGTCACGAGCATTTGGGTTTCCGGATTGTAATCCAATTCATATTTTTGCTTCAAAAAGTTGGCAGCTGCTTTCCGAAGACCAATGATTCCACGAGAATTCGTGTAATGACTCTCATTATTCTCGATACTCCGAATTGCGGCTTGTTTGACGTGCTCTGGGGTGTTGAAATCCGGCTCTCCCAAAGTTAACTTGACGATGTCCGGAATGTTCGCAATTTCCTGATTAAACTTTAAAATTTCTGATGGTGCTAATGCGCTTAATTCCTTTTTCATGTGACCAATCAATCGACTCATATGCCATTCCTCCTGTAATATAAAAACCCCTTCCAGTCACGACAAATGACTGAAAAGGGTTCGCAGTTACGCTTATAGTCCCCCCGCACAGTCAGTTAACGTGATCTGTGCGGCCGGTTTTAATCAAAGCTAAAATGCTTTTGGCTCTCCACAAATCACACCCGGAAAAACCAAAAGTAATAACGACAATTATTCAGTTGAGTTTTTTCATTAAGTTTCATAAGTGAAAGCTCCCTTGAATTAAATGTTGCATTTATCATACCATTTTAATATTTTTAATCAAGCTCTAATTTATTTTAGTTGGCTTAATTAACGTTTCAATCTGCGCAACAGTAGGTGTTGCCAGTAATCCAATCGATTGGCTGATTCCACCATTTCAAAATTGCGAGTTTTTCAATCACTTCTTCGGAAAAGCGCTGTTTGATGGACTGTGCGGGATTGCCACCCACAATTGAGTACGCGGGAACATTCTTGGTAACGGTACTATTTGCGCCGATAATCGCACCATCCCCAATCGTAATGCCCGGCAAAACGGTCACTTTCTGCCCAAACCACACATCATTACCAACAATGGTATTCCCCTTCATCGGCAGGTCGCTAAGTTCTGGCGTGTTGGCTTCCCAGCCATTTGCCAGAATGTTAAATGGGTACGTCGAAATCCCTCTCATCACGTGGTTCGCCCCATTCATCACAAATTCAATCCCGCTTGCGATTGAACAAAACTTACCAATGATCAGTTGATCCCCGAGGAACTCATAGTGATGCGTCACGTGGTCCTCAAAATGGTCGGAATCTTCTGGGCTATCATAATACGTATAATCGCCAACCGTGATATTGGGCCGGGTAATTGTCGGTTTTACAAATGCTAACTCGCCAATTTTTTGATTAGGATGACGATCATTTGGATTTGGCCCCTGTGCCATAGTATCAGCTCCCATTTCGTATTTTCCCCATTATACCGTATAAACTTTTCCTTGACAGACTATTAAATTACGGTTAGAGTGAACACATATTTTAACCGTACGGATTAAATAAGAGAGATTAGTCACCGGCTGCAAGCTAATCACAAAAAATGGCGAACCACAAAATGTTTGGCCTCAATACCGGCTATAAAGGCAATCTAATTAATTGTGAATTAAGGATGGAACAGCGCTAAGGACGCTCCTAGTAGAAATACTAGGGGTGTCCTTTTTTATTTTAAACGGAGGTTATCAAAATGGAAGATAAACAGAAACTATCACGCTCACTCAAGAGCCGCCACATTCAAATGATTGCAATCGGTGGGGCAATCGGGACCGGTTTATTCCTGGGATCCGGGAGTGCCATTCGAGCAGCTGGTCCCTCAATCATCCTCGCATATCTCGTTGTTGGGATCTTTTGTTTCTTTCTCATGCGGGCAATCGGGGAGTTACTCCTCTCCGACACCAGTAAGTCGTCCTTCATCGATTTTGTGAAAGAGTACCTCGGTGACCGAGCCGAATTCATCACCGGTTGGACGTACTGGTCCTGCTGGATTAGTTTAGCAATGGCTGATTTAACGGCTACAGGAATCTACGTAAAGTACTGGTTCCCAGGCTTTCCACAGTGGCTAACTCCACTCATTATCATTTTATTATTATCACTCATTAACCTCGTGAACGTTGGGCTATTTGGAGAATTTGAATCATGGTTCTCCCTTATAAAAGTTGTCGCAATTATTGCGTTAATCGTGGTCGGGGTCGTTTTAGCAATCGGGCACTTTAAATTAGGTTCCACAACGACCGGTTTCTCAAACCTTGTCAGTCATGGTGGCTTCTTCCCAACAGGAATTTCTGGATTCTTGCTATCATTTCAAATGGTGGTCTTCGCTTTCGTTGGGATTGAAATGGTTGGGCTAACCGCTGGGGAAACTGCCAATCCCGAAGAAAATTTACCAAAAGCCATCAATAGTTTGCCAATCCGAATCGGGCTATTCTACGTTGGGTCAATGATTGCCATCATGAGTGTTTACCCATGGGACAAAATTACCACGACCTCTAGCCCCTTCGTTCAGGTCTTTTCTGGAATTGGGATTGCTGGTGCTGCTGGGATTCTAAACTTCGTCGTCCTAACCGCGGCCATGTCAGCAACGAATAGCGCCATCTTCAGTACCAGCCGGACACTGCACGCCTTGGCAACTGGGGGTAACGCGCCTAAACGGTACAGGGAACTGGATCGCCGTTCGGTACCTAGCAAAGCTTTAAACGTGTCATCCCTCTTCCTATTTATCATCGTTATCCTAAACTTCATCATGCCAGCAAAAGTCTTCACCCTCATTTCAGGGGTTTCAACCATTAACTTTGTCTTTGTGTGGGTGGTCTTGCTGTGGTGCCACATTAAATATCGGCAAAAGCACCCAAAGGGACACGCCAGCTTTACGATGCCAGGGTATCCGGTTACGGATTACCTCAGCCTCATCTTCTTCATTGGCGTTCTGATTTACCTATTCTTTGTGCCATCAACAAGAATCTCATTAATAATTTCAATTGTTTGGTTTATTGCCCTAGCAATCGTTTACCAGGTAGCGTATCGCAAACGATACTGAAAAGAACCCCTCACTTTGACCACTAAAGTGAAAGGTTCTCTTTGTTACAAGCACTATTATACTTCTTATTTAGCCACAATAGGTAGGTATATTTTAAACTTGCCCTTCCCCGAAATCAGGTTCGTGACAACTTCCAAATTATAGTTTCCGGCAACTGCGTAATCAATAGATTGAGCCAATTCGCCATATGCCGCACCAATCATTTGATCGATTTCGTTGCGATCCAATGATTTGAACTCAAACTTGGCATACTTCCCAGCTGGAATCGTAAATGACTCAGTGGGTGCGGCCATAACTCTAACGCCCACGAGGTAGTGCTGCTTCTCATCTTGATTGAAGTTGACAGCGTAAAAATCATCGTCCATTGCATCCTCAGTAACCTGATCCTGAATGTCCTTTAATTTACTGATGTAATCGGCTTTGACGACACTCATTTCGGAAATATCGTTAAATGACGCAGGTGTTGGTAGGGTCGTTTGAAATCCTGAGATAAGTTGTTCTGGTAATGTTTCGACTTTAAATGGCATATTAATCACTCCTCGTATTATTAAAATTAAT
>NZ_AZGJ01000100.1 GCF_001436395.1 Secundilactobacillus malefermentans DSM 5705 = KCTC 3548
ATTTTAATAATACGAGGAGGATTTTATATGATGACAGTACCTACATTTAAGTTAAACAATGGTTTAGAGATTCCAGCAGTTGGATTCGGTGTTTTTCAAGTTGAGGGTGGCGGGACAAAGCAAGCCGTTCTTGACGCAATTGATGCCGGTTATCGCTTAATCGATACAGCGCAGGCTTATGGTAATGAAGCCGAGGTTGGCGAAGCAATTAAAGAATCTAACGTTGACCGTAAAGATTTGTTTGTGACGACAAAAGTTTGGGTGACATCAACTGGTTATGAAGCAACTAAGAAAGAATTTCAAGAAGCCTTAGACAAGTTGCAACTTGATTACTTGGACATGTTCTTAATTCATCAGCCTTATGGGGATATTTTTGGATCATGGCGCGCAATGGAGGAACTTCAAAAGGCTGGAAAGGTTCGTGGCATCGGTATTTCAAACTTTAATGCAGATCGATTCATGGATTTAAACCAGCATGTTGAAGTAACGCCTCAGATGAATCAGATTGAAATTAATCCTTGGTTCCAACAAGATGAAGAAGTTGATTGGAACAACAAGCTAAATATCCAACCTGAGGCATGGGCACCATTTGCTGAAGGAAAGCATAACCTATTTACCAACGAAACATTGAGTAAAATTGGTGAGGCCCATAACAAGGGCGTTGGCCAAGTTGTCCTTCGCTGGCTCTACCAACGTGGAATTGTCAGTCTTGCCAAATCAGTTCATAAGGAACGAATGGAACAAAATATCGACATTTTTGATTTTGAATTAAGTGATACCGAAATGAATCAAATCAAGGAACTTGACATGAAGGTATCTGCCTTCTTTGACCACCGTGATCCAAATATGGTTAAACAACTGGGTGGAGATAATATTCTTTAATAAATGAAAAAGGAAGTATTTAAATGAAATTACTAATTTTTGCAGCCAACGGACAAATTGCAAGTATCGTTGAAGATCGAATTTTAAAGGAAGATCAATTTAAAGACGTTGAGCTAACTTTGGCCCTTCGAAACAGTAAACGACTAGCCAACTTGGCTGACAACCCACGAGTTAACGTGGTTGAAGCTGATTTGGGGGATGCCGATGCTGTTAAGCAAACTGTTGCTGGACAGGACATGGTGTTCGTTGCGGTTGTTGACCATACTGCTAATAACAACTGGACCAAGAACGTGATTGCGGGGATGAAGGAAGAAAACGTTAATCGCGTTATCTTTACTAATATCTTAGGCATTTACGACGAGGTTCCTGGTGAATTTGGTCGCTGGAACAAACAATCAGTTATGGCCGGGTTAGCAGCTGCTACCAACTCAGACAAGTTGTTAGCGGAGTCCGGTTTGGACTACACAACGCTCCGTTTGCCATGGTTGAATGACCGTGACGAAGTGAAGTACTCAGTTACTCATCGTGACGAATCATATGAGGGTGTATCAGGTTCACGCCAAAGTGTTGCGGATGTTGTTCTCAAAATTGTTGCTGATCCAGCATTTGGATCAAATGATAGCTTGGGAATGGCGGATCCGGAGACGCAGGGTGAGGATCGTCCGGTATATTAAGAAAATAAATTAAAACACGGCTCATCTTAAAAAAGAGGTTCTATACTTTTTCCTGTTG
>NZ_AZGJ01000101.1 GCF_001436395.1 Secundilactobacillus malefermentans DSM 5705 = KCTC 3548
AGAACAGAACACTGACAATGAGCCTTATTGGAATTAAACACCGTATAAGCTTATTTAAGCCGTTTTAAGTGTTACATGCATAATTATATTAAAATCGCTTTAAAATCGCTTAGAAGCAAAAATAGACACCTTGAGTGGCTGAATTGGCGCTTGGTGGAATAAACAAGCGGCTAGAGAATACGCGGCCAAACACCCTAACGATGAGCGTGCTTAAAACTAAAAAGCTATATAAGGCCATTTAAGCTGTTTTAAACAGATAGAGCATAATTATATTAAACGAGGTTTAAAATGCGCTTACGGGCACTTTAGGAACGTTGTATAAGTGCCATTGCGGAAAGGACAGCAAACTTAAATTCACAACTTTTAAAGAAGCAGGCTAATTGAGATGGTACTCAAAGATTAGTATAATGTGAGTAGTAATAAAGGGGGGCGAGAAAATCATGGTAGTTAAGGAAAAGAAACGCGTACAAGTCCAGATTGACAAAGAATTGGCAGATAATACCGAAGCCGTTTTAAGCCAGTTAGGTCTAAACCCAACTACCGCGATCAATATGTTTTATAAGCGGATCGTAGCTGACGCAGCATTACCGTTTAAACCAGCCCTGAGCGAAGCCGAAAGAGCTAATTTAAGCCTTTTAAAGGCTACCAAAGAGACACCAGTAACAGAGTTCAAAGACGCTAAAGAAGTCGCTGATTGGCTCAATGATCCAGATGAGGACTAATGGCTTATCAGATTAAATAAATTAATAACTTGGAAGTGTGATGAACATGAAAGATACAATCACAATTAATGACTTTTTTGAAATTGCCAAAGAAACTGATTTAAAAGATTTACTTGATAAGTCATTACATGAGCCAGATCCAGAAAAGCGCAAAGTATATGACGCTTTATATACCTACTTTTTAGATAAAAGGCAAGATGAGGTTATTAAGCGAAAGGACTTTGTCCGTTGATAGATAAACCCCAATATATAATTGTTGCTGGTATTAACGGAGCAGGAAAAAGTACGCTATACGATACATTTCCCATCTTGTTTGACAAAACAAAACGGATTAACGCTGATGAACTTTTAAGACAAATGGGTGGCGATTGGCATAAAGATAGTGACAACTTAAAAGCCATGAAAGAAGAAATCAAACAACTACACTATGCTTTAGATCACCAGCAAAGTATTCACGTAGAAACAACACTGGCAGGTAGAGGCAAAGCTCAACTCAATTTGATTGACAAAGCTCACAAAAATGGCTTTGAAGTGACTTTATTATATGTTGCTTTGCGAGATGAAAATTTAGCTATCCAAAGGGTCAACGAACGGGTACAAAAAGGTGGCCACGGTGTTCCAGTAGCAGCGATCAAGAAACGTTATCAGCAATCCAAACATAATTTGCCATTAGTGGCCTTTAAATCTGATAAGGTCATGATCTATGATAATAGCGAAAAGTTTACCTCTGTTTATGCAAGAGAGAAGGGACAAGTTTTTAAGAACGATTTGAGGCATTTTCCTTGGATAAACCAAAATATTACTTATCCAGAAAAGGTGCAAAAGCAGTTACAAAATTTTGCAGATCAAAATCCAGAAATTAAGCCAAAAAA
>NZ_AZGJ01000102.1 GCF_001436395.1 Secundilactobacillus malefermentans DSM 5705 = KCTC 3548
CCAACACCAAAAATTCTAGACCCCTAAATTTGCGATCTACCACGTATGTTTAAATCAAATTTATTTTAAATATACCTTGTACAGTGAAGTTTACTGATTGTGTGATTTATGATAAAAGATTAATCTTTTATCATAAATCACACAATCAGTAATACATAAGTTAAGCTCAATCTTATTTACGTTTGGCAAGGCCTTCACGAATAATTTTTTCTAAGACATCAACAATTTTTTCGTCATTCTCAAAAGCGATGCGTTTAACTTCTTTATATGTGCTCATGCGAAGTTGAACGGTTTTAGTTCTTTCTGTTTCGAATTGGTATGGACTTTTTAGATTTTTAAGTTGTTCAGATGCCTTTTTACTAACTTTGTTTAAAAAATCTTCTGCCATGATAAATTACTCCTCTAACTGTTGAATTCTAAGTATTTGTTCATTAAGAACCATTTGGTACATTTGGATTGCTCTTTTATCCCAATGGTCTTTATTCCGTATTCCTTCATTAGCAAACGTTTTAACCCGTTCTTGAGTTCTAATTGAGTTTGAAAAGACCCCTTCGCCAAAAAAGTCTTTTGCTTGTGCAGAAATTTCAGTATCAACTTTTGCACGTGGCTTCATTAAGTACAATATGGCACCAACTAACTGAAAACTTCCATTGTATTGTTCACGTAGTTCACCTAAATGCGTAGCTGTTTTTAAAGAACTTGTATATGACTGCTTTTGAGTTTGTAAGACAATTGAGATGAAATCTGAAGCCATGATTGCGTTATTAGTAAAGACATTTATTGTTGGTGGTACGTCAATAAAAATATAATCGTAATTTTGTTTTAACTTTGAAAGCATTTGTGGTAATAGAATATTACGTTTAACCCGACTAACTTTTTCTACAGCACCAATCCATAAAGACAATGTCCAATCTGTAGGAATCATATCAATTTGGTTTGTAACAGACACAATAGATTTAGACAAATTCCCCCCAAGAAGGCCCTCATATAATGAAAGTTCCGGCTTTAAATCGGCTTTATAAGTCTCCTTCATAATTTCAGTTGCATTTCCCTGGGGATCGAAATCTATAAGTAGTACTTTTTCCCCCTCTTGACCCAATAAATAGGTTTCCATTACAGTCAAGGTGGTCTTACCAACGCCACCTTTAAAGTTGAAGTTTAATAGTGTTTTCCCATTCATAGTAGCACCTACCTTTACATAAACATTTTACCATGATTTATGATTAATCACAAATTTTATATGATTTATGATTAATCATAAATCATATCCATAAAACTATTTACTTAACCTTTGCAGAATGATATGCTTTTTTCATAAACAAAAAATCCCAATCCACTCGGGATTGGGATTTTTGCAGTATTGACAAGTAGCTATCTTGCAGCTACCTAGTCCAAGCAATTTTCACCGCCAAGTTAAAATTGCTTGAAAAAATTGTAATCTTGTTTACGTGCTAATTATACCGCAAGCAAACCTTAAGGGCAAGCAAAGGTAAACTAATTAAAACGAAGATAAGACCAATGGACTAAGTAGCTTGTAATAACTACTTAGTCCATTTTTAGTTCTTAAAAATTAAAAAAGTTGCCGACTGG
>NZ_AZGJ01000103.1 GCF_001436395.1 Secundilactobacillus malefermentans DSM 5705 = KCTC 3548
GGGTTCTACAATATTTGGTACTGATAGATTTTCACTACGTGAAATTTTATTAGTACTATTTTTAGTTTGTTGGTATTATTTAAACAAAAAAAGAAGATAGCCGCACCCTATCTTTCCAGAAAGGAACCATCTTCATGAATGATTGTATCAGAAAAGCGCTTGGAATTACAGATCCTAGAATTGAATTAGACGAAAAAGAAAAATATAGAACCGTAATGACCGACAAAGGTCAAGCGACGTTGTGGTTTTGTAAGCTAACTTATCCGTTGCTGTGCCCAAATTGTCATGAACTAATGAATAAAAATGGTATGAAGGTTGTCACCCATCAAGGTAATCCAAGTGGAACCAGTTTAAACTTTATTCGCATCAGAAAACAAAAGTATATTTGTAAACATTGTGGGAGAACCGAACTAGCGTCACTTAGTGACGTTAAAAAGAATGATCATATATTCTCATCTATAAAATCGGTTATCGCTTTACAGGTTCCAGAAGATATGAGTATGACCTTAATTGGTAAATTAAATCATGTTTCTTCTAACACCGTTTATCGTGCAATTGCGGGGCTTGAAGAGTACCTGAAGCCTAATTATCATTTCTTACCTAGCCACATTGCCTTCGATGACTTTAGTTCAGGTAGATTTTCAAAAAGCGGAATGAGCATCTTATTAGTTAATATCGAAAATCACCGCACCCTCGATGTAATCAAAGATCGTGGCGGTAATAATCTAGAGAAGTATTTTATGCGTTACGAACATAAAGTACGAGCAGCAGTCTCAACAGTGACAGTGGACTTATTTTCTCCTTACCGTCCAATGATAAAACGAATGTTTCCAAATGCGACAATCCTAGCGGATCATTTTCACGTTGCCGTTCAAGTTTATGAAGCCTTAAAGAGAGTCCGTATCCATGTTATGAAAGAATTTCCAAAGGATTCCAGAGAACGTAGACAACTAAAAAAGTTTTGGAAACTGATTATGAAATATGAATCTGATTTAGACAATACTGTAAGACGCAAACGAGCAAATTATAGAGGCGCATTATTAACTGACAACGAAGTTGTTCAGCGTCTATTGACGCTATCACCGATGTTGAAAGACGCCTATGACTTCTATCAAGATATTTTATTTGCCATGCATAAACAAGATATGAATCTACTAAAACGAGTCCTATGGCCATCCAAGGACGACTTGCAATACAATATTTCTGACGAAATGAAGAAGGCTAAACAAACATTAAGAAGGCATTTTGAAGAAATTAAAAATAGCTTCATTGATAAAAACCAATCCTTTACCAATGGCCCTGTTGAAGGATGCAACAATAAAATCAAAACAATCAAAAAAACCGCCTATGGTTTTAGAAACTTCAATAACTTTAGAATAAGAATCTTAGTAGCTTTTTCCACTAGTTTTTACGCACTGAATTATAAAAATCAAGTAAAAGAAAAAGCAGTTAAACCTCCTATTGGAGATTTAGCTGCTTAAAGACGAAGTCTTTAAAATTTTCTATCAGTACTTCTTGACGAAGAACCT
>NZ_AZGJ01000104.1 GCF_001436395.1 Secundilactobacillus malefermentans DSM 5705 = KCTC 3548
ACTTTTGTCCCAGCCACTTTTTTAATTTAGGAATTCAGTAATGGTAATTCTAACTTACTAAGATAATCCCCTTCGACATAGTCGACATAATCTTGCTTTTTCAGCCACCCTAGCATTCGATCATTTGTGATTCCATCAACAACAAAGGTAATCCCTGATCTTTCCGTTACACCGCCCCAAAACTTAACATCTTGACGGACCTGTCCAGGAATATCTTGATTTTCGTCTTCATCATTAATTGTTAACTTTATCCCATCGATATACTTAAGAATCGCATGAACTTTCTCATAATGGCGAATCTTGCCAATTTGACTAATAATAACAAAAACGCCATTTTGATGATAATAATCAGCCATCTTTACTAACAAATCCATGGCAGGAACTTGCTTTAACTCAATGTAAATTTGTTCTGGTCCGTTTGGTCCTTTAAAGAAACCGATGATCTCGTCCGCTAAATCTTTATTTAGAAAACTCGCAATTGATAACGAAATGACAATAAACTGATTTCGACTATTGACTACAGCATCACGTAACAAATCAATTCGTTTTTCGATAGAAACATGAGCTTCTCCTGGGTTAACCCAAGTTTGGGTTTTCTGTTCATATCGTTGCAAGACTAAATCATTTGCGTTTCTCCGCTGATCATCACCCTTTAAATCGTAAATTCCTTTAATGAAATAAGCGTACTTTTCGTGCTCAGATTCATCTAGCAGCTGTTGGGTCTGACCGTCGATAGTAACGGCATCACGCCCATGCTCTTTGTTAACATATAATGAGTCATCCGCTCGCTGATAGACATCATTGGGTAGTTGATCTGCCGCTACCATTTCAGTCGCACCGATAGAAATGGTGATCTTTATATCATTCTTGCCATAATGGACGGATAACTCTCTGACTGCACGCCAACAGTTGGTAATAACTTGATAGGCTTCACTCATCGTCGTATCTGGAAAAACAAGTGTAAATTCTTCCCCTCCAGTCCGATAAAGCTCATAGGAGTCGCTATATTGCGCTAAAGTATTCTTTAATTTTTCGGCTACTCCCGAAAGAATTTGGTTACCCGCTAAATGCCCATACCGATCATTAACTAGTTTGAAATGATCAATGTCCAACATCGCAATGACTAAGGGACGTCGACTTGTTCGCGCAACACCAAAGTAATTGAAGATTTCTTTTTGATAGGCAGTATAGTTTTTGGCATTCGTTAACTTATCATAATTAGCCATATAAGCAACTCGTCGATTTCGAGCCCACAAATTTTGTTGTCGGTCTGTTGATAATTTCATTAAGAAAGACATCAAAATGGCTTCAATGGAAACACTAGGCGTCATCGTCATACTTGCTGAATGAATTGGTAATGTAACCCAAAAATCAACAGCAATAATAAAACAGACGATTAGGCGAAGTGGAAATCTTGCCTCAATATAATGTCTGTACCGCCAAATAATACACAGTATCAGAACGACAATAAGCATTGTGGATGTAAGCTGATTCCTGAG
>NZ_AZGJ01000105.1 GCF_001436395.1 Secundilactobacillus malefermentans DSM 5705 = KCTC 3548
TGATGGGCTCTAAAAAAGTTAGACACTTATATTAATATTTTTAGGCTGTAAGGGCTTGATTCCTAATTTCGATAGGAGTCAGGCCCTTACTTTTTCTAGAAATTCGCACGTTGTTGAATCTTGAGATGTATTTAGCAAAAGCTTGCTTAAATTCTTCGACTGATTTGAAATTTTTACGCCAGATGAATTCTCTTTTTGCTAAACTGAAAAAACTTTCCATTGGTGCATTATCGAGACAATTTCCCTTACGGGACATACTTTGAGATAAACCAATTTCTTTTAACTTATTTTGATATCCATCTAATTGGTATAAGGTCCCCTGATCACTATGGAGTACTGGAGTTACATCTTCAGGCAAGACCTCTTTTAGCTGATCTAAACACGCAATTACTTGGGCAGCATTTGGTGAGTTTCGTATGTCAAATGCTAATACTTCTTTACTGTACATGTCGATAACGGCGGACAAATAGAGTTTAGTACCAAGTATATTAATTTGGGTAACATCGGTCGTCAGTACATCGTACGGCTGTTCTACAACAAATTTAAACGACTTTTTCTGTTTGATGACATATTTTTCTCGAACTATATTTTTAGCAACTTTTCCTTGTTCACCACGATACGAAGAAAACTTACCAGATCTTGTCCAATAGCACGTAGGCATTAAATCCATGCTGCGCATGATTTTACGAACCGTATCGTCATCATACGTAAACTGCATTTTCAATAGTTCTACATGCATTCGACGATAGCCATAAGTCTCCTCGCTACCATCGTAAAGCCATTGGATGACATCTTTTACTTCACGATATTTATCATCGTGGGAATGCTTTAAATGATAATAAAAAGTTTTGCGATTTAATCCTACAACTGCTAAGAGGACCGTTAGGTCGAATTGCTGCCTTAACGATTGTACTACTTGGGTAAGTTGTTCTTTCGTCGTCTTTTCTTGATCGCTAAGGCTTCTAATTTTTTTGAGACGGCTAGCTCCATTTTAGCTGTCTGAAGCTGTTGCTTTAGTTCCAAATTCTCTTGTTTCAACGCATCTAATTTATTTTTCGGGATTGCTTTCTTTTTTATCATTTGTTTTGATGGCCTTCCTCGTTTGGCTTGTAAGGCATCAATGCCATGTTCATCAAATTTCCTTTTCCACTGATAAATCAAACTGGGCTCCACATCAAAATGAGCACCTGTTTCATTGAAACTTAAGCCATTAGTTAACATGTAGTCTAATATATTAACCTTATCTTGACCACTAAAACTTCGTTTTGCCTTTTTGGATGCCAGTGCTGACATTCCATTGATTTTTGCACGTTGGACCCATCTGACAATGATTGAATGATTCAGGCCATTCATACTTGCCAAATCTTTATAACTATAATTACCCTCTAAATACTCATTAACAATTTTCATTTTAAATTCTAAAGTATATTTTGACATACAGAAAAGGACTCCGATTCAGTTAGATTTTTGTCTAACTTTATCGGAGCCCTTCA
>NZ_AZGJ01000106.1 GCF_001436395.1 Secundilactobacillus malefermentans DSM 5705 = KCTC 3548
TTTATTTTATTGACAGGGGACCAATAAAGACGATTCTTCGCCAGCGTTTCTTTTCCTCTGCCGATAAATCCAAATTCTTTCTCATGCTCTCTGTTACCTTCCATTATTTCTCAATTCGATTGTATTCGCTGAAATCCCGAATGAATCCTAGAATATCCTTTGCACGGTCTTCACCATAATAATCTATCCATCCCTGAAAACGCTGTTTGTTTTTCTCAGAAACGATTTGCTCAACATTTGTCCCGCTTTCAGTCAAATGTAAATAGAGTCGTCGTCTATCGGATTCATCCGGCACTTGAACAATATATTCTTGATTTAATAGCACCTTTATTTGACGGGAAATGGCACTTCGCGTAACGTGTCGATTGGCTGCAATATCTACAAGCGTTAAATCGGGACGTCTGGCAATGTCATGCAGTATCAAATACTGTTCAAATGATAAATGATAATCTGATGCCGGCTGTGAAATAAACTCATCTAGGTACTTGATAGACTTCATGTAAGCTTCGATAAATGAATCTAATAAATTTTCTTTTTCCATTATGCCGCCCCACAATCCTATTCCAAATCTAATATAATAATGTTAGCATTTAAAATTCATAATTACCATCACTCAATCCTAACCTAATTTATCTTTAATAAAGGAGAACCAACTATGACCTCACTTTTAAAATTATCGCAAAAACTCTCGTTAAATATCCTGGAAAATTACATTCAATTTTGCGAGGAGAATAATCTAAACTACTTTCTAATTGGGGGTTCCCTACTTGGGGCAATTCGTCATAAGGGATTTATTCCTTGGGATGACGACGTTGATGTTGGAATGCCGCGGAAAGACTACAACCAATTTCTAAAACTCGGTGCCACTTATTTTACGGAAACGCGCTTCTTTCTCCAGACTCCCTTTTCCGATAAAAATTATGGGCTAAGTTATTCAAAGCTTTTAGATCGCCACACCTTTATTGAAGAAAAAAATAGCATTAATAACGCGCGAAAAGGTGTATTCATCGACATCTTCCCATTTGATCAAATATCGTCTAATCCCACCGATCAGGACAAACAAATTTCAAAATTTCGATACTATGATAGTTTGATTTTACTTAGACTTCATTACAACTTCTTTGATACCCCATTACGTAAGTTTCAAACCACAAATAATCAAACTTTTCAAAACGTTAACGAATTAAAGAAAAAACGCGATCACATCATGCAACTGTACAATAGTAGTGAAGAGACCACTTTAGTTAAAAATTTAGCCTCTCAGTACGCCTATAACAAGGAAATTCTATCTATCGCTGAAATGACCCAGCTAACCTCTAAACCCTTTGAAAACGTCAATATGGCTGTTCCACAGGCTTATGATGTTATTCTAACCAGAATGTATGGCGACTACTCACAACTTCCGCCTAAACGACAACAATCAGAAAAGCATCTCCGGCGGCTCATCTATGATAATCAGGAATATGATTGGCTCTATACTTTTTCCTGTTG
>NZ_AZGJ01000107.1 GCF_001436395.1 Secundilactobacillus malefermentans DSM 5705 = KCTC 3548
GGCTCTTTGTCAAATGGTGTTGAAGGATAGTTTCTATCCTTTGGAGATCTCCTCGTGTGGGAGATCTTTTTTGTTTTTTTATTAGTTGCGGCGTTTAATCTGGTGTGTCGTCTGAATATCGTACTTGAAGGCATAACAAATAAGCCTACCATCGTGACGTTATTGTGGTAGATAATCTAGGCAATCAGCTGGTAGACGCGTGTGAACATATTGGCCTGATTGGAGAAGCCATAACAAGCACGTTTGAGCTCCTTGATCTTACGGTTGATGCCTTCTATCGGTCCGTTAGAGTAGGACGATTTGGCGGCATTAATTACTCCATTAAGATTCTTTCGTAGGGTATGCATGGCCGTATCTAGGGGCGTGCCGTTAGGCTGATAGTTAGTGATGATATTCTTGAGTTCATCAGCGTGACGCCCCATCAAAGCATCGTGGAGATCGATGTAGGTTTCATAAGCTGTTTTGAAGGCCGGAAACGTATTGGTTCCAATATCAATAGCGTTCTGTTCGGTCGAGTACTCATTCAGGCCGAAGAGGTAGCGGCTCTTTTGGGCGTCAGGGTTGGCCTTGTGGAATAGGCGCCATAGTGATTTCAGTACTTTATATTCCCGCGAATGCTTGTCGAGTTGCTTTAAACATTGAGTGCGAATGGTATCCATCGTCCGGCCCATTAATTGAATAATGTGGAACCGATCAATAATGAGTTCGGCGTTAGGGAATAGTTCGTGCACGAATGCCTGATAGGAGGCGTTCATGTCCATGATGACGCGTTGAACCGCGGCCCGTTCTGCGGTGCTGTACTGACTAAGAAAGAACTGTTTGATGGTTCTATTAAGGCGGTCGCTAAGTACTTTAACTGATTTGTGAGTGTCGGCGTCAATGCAAATAAACGACATGGAGCCGTGCGTGGAACGGAATTCATCAAAGCATAGATTAATCGGTAACCGGCGGCTCGCGTGTGGATGAATATTAGCCGTCAAAATACGCTGAACTGAGTTTGTCGAAATACCGGTGAGACTGGCGATAGTCTTAGCCGGGAGTGATTTACTGGCTAGCTTCAGCACATGAGTCGCTAGTCCGTGACCGATGGCGTGGTTGGTTGATACCACTGGAGTGGTGGCCGTACAAGTGCTATGGCAGTTACTACAACGCCAGCGTTGCTTGTTTAGCTCTAGAATTACGGGCCGGTCCATGGGTCCTGAAATGTGGACATGAGTGAGCTTGTGTCCGTTAGGGTGCAACGTATTGTATCCACAGCTGGGACAGCGCCTGAGTGTGTAGGTAAGCTCTGCCTGGATGACCAAATACTTTTTGCGACCCGAGCCCCGACCATTAAATTCCTCACGAGTACCGAACACCTGAATGTTTGTGTCTGTAATTCCCAGTAATTTAAGTGTATTATCTAGTTGAGACATCTATTCCTACCCCGCTTATCTTGAGTTTCGTCGCTTAAAGCATAGCACTAGGGAGGCTTAGATGCTTTTTT
>NZ_AZGJ01000108.1 GCF_001436395.1 Secundilactobacillus malefermentans DSM 5705 = KCTC 3548
TATGTTTTCAAAAAAAATAAAATTACAGGCTATTCTAGAATTAGCACAGGGCCTTCCACCAAGCTATATCAATAAAAAGTACGGAATTAAAGGGTCTGCGACTATATATGAGTGGAAACGTCATTTTAATCAGTTTGGTGTGGAGAGTTTCCAAGACAAACAGACCAAGACTTACTTTGATTATTCGTTTAAAATGAAAGTAATTAAATGGCGTTTCAATCAAAGAGCCTCTTATCCTGAAACTGCGAAGCAGTTTAAAATCAAGCATCCAGCTGTAATCTGGCAATGGGAAAAAGCTTTTAAAGAAGGACGCCTCAATATTGATCAAAGGCGGTCGAAATTAATGTCCAATAAAGATGTAGAAAAGAAATCTAAAGAACAGCTAGAAGAAGAAAATCGTGTGTTAAGGGTTCGGGTGGCTTATCTGGAAAAATTGCACGCCTTGGCTCAGAAGAAGAAAGACTTACAAACCAAGAAAAAGCGCAAATAGTTACTGAGCTGAGGCGAGAATTAAACGAACAACTAAGCTTTATCCTCAAAGTTATTAATATGGCTAGTAGTAGCTTTCACTACGCCCTTGGGCGTAAAGATGACTCTAAATATCCGCACAAATTAGTAGCTGAAATCCTCCAGATTAGATTGGATAATCCTGACTTTGGCTATCGCACTGTAACTGCCGAATTAAAAAATAGAGGCAAGAGAATTAATCATAAGGTCGTACTCAAAATCATGAAGCAGAACAACGTTCTCTGTCATGCCTTTGATAGGAAAACCAGGAAGTATAACTCATATAGAGGAACTGTGGGCAAACTAGCTAAGAATAAATTAAAGCGTAGATTCAATACGAATCGACCTTATCAAAAAGTAGTCACCGATGTTACTGAATTAAGATGGGGAACCAGTTCCACTAATGAACGAGCTTACTTCACCGCTTTTGTGGATTTATTTAGTAATGAGATATTGTCTTGGAACCTTGGGCTTAGCCCAAATGTGGATTTTGTTACAACTCCATTGAAAGATTTAATCAAATCAAAGCCACAACTACCATATAAGATGCTGATTCATTCAGATCAGGGATTTCAATATCAGAATCGTAGCTATGTTTCAAAGTTAAAAGAAAACCACATCATCCAAAGTATGAGTCGCAAAGCGACATGCCTGGATAATGCGGTTGTTGAAAGCTTTTTCCATATTCTAAAAGTTGGAACAGTGCATAATAATCATTATGCCTCTTACGAAGAGCTTAAAATCGGCATTACCAAATATGTGGACTATTACAACAATAAGAGAATTAGAACAAAATTGGCTGGAAAGACCCCGGTTCAATACCGAGAGCTTTCCAACCAATTCAGTGCTTAAAATTAACTCCAATATTTGGGGTTCACTTCA
>NZ_AZGJ01000109.1 GCF_001436395.1 Secundilactobacillus malefermentans DSM 5705 = KCTC 3548
AAATCCACCCACTACAGCATCATCAAAGGATGTGAGAAACCATGAACCCTATAGATAATAATATAAAATTTTCACTCAGTATTAAAGACCCAAATGTTATTTTTTTCAGTTATAAGCATCAATTCATAAAATCAAAACCTGCTAAAGTCTATGTTGCCAATGTAAAAGCCACTTATACAAGGTGTCCTCAATGTGGTTTTGAAAACTTTAGTCATAACGGACACTATGTGTCACGCGTTTCATATCCGTCGGCCAACGCTAGTGAGCCCGTCTATCTTGAACTTCATAAAGAACGATTAATCTGTAAAAATTGTGGAAACTCGGTAATGGCAACAACAGACCTCGTCAATAAGTATTGTAATATTTCCAAAGCTACCAGACAAAAAATATTCATGCATCTTCAGGATGATCGTACTCAGACTAGTATTGCTTTAGATAATAGTGTTTCTCCCAGTACCGTTTGTCGCTATTTAGACAACTATGATGATCTATTTCGGAGAAATTATCATTCTTTACCTGAGCACTTATCTATGGATGAATTTCGTGGTGTTGGCGGCGATTTCCACTTTCTTTGTATTAACGGTGATGGTGATCATGAAATTCAACAGATCCTACCGGATCGCTTTAAACAAACTATTATTGATTACTTTAATAAGTTTGACAGCACCGCTAGAAAGCAAGTAAAGACAGTTTCTCTGGACCTTAATAGTTACTATCAAGATATCGCCAGATTGGTATTTCCAAATGCCAAAATAATTGTCGATCGTTTTCATATTGTTGCGATGATGACTAGATCTTTTAACCAAAGTCGCGTTCAAATTATGAAAGAATACAAGAAACAATCCAAGGAATATCGGATGCTTAAATTCTCCTGGAAACTTTATTTAAAACACTTCGATGAGCTTGAGATTAAAAAAACATTTTTCGATCGACACCTTAGGAAACAAGTAACTCAACTCGAAAGAGTTCAGTTAGGTCTAGATGTTGATGAAAGACTGTTAAATACTTATAACGCCATGCAAGGCATTATGATATGTCTTAAAAATCACGACAAAGATGGTCTTGTTCAATATTTATATAACAACGATAAGCTTAGCTCGCAAATGAAAGATGTTTTAACCACATTTAAAAAGAATCTTGAAATAGTCCTCAATGCCAGTGAATCAAAGTATTCTAATGGTCCAATTGAAGGGATCAATAGAATGATTAAGCAAATTCAAAGAACTGCCTTCGGTTTCCGAAATTATCACCACTTAGTTTCAAGAGTTAAATTACAACAAATGAGAACCAAACCAAACAAAAAGACACTGTTAGAAGTTGCATAACTTCTAACAGTGTCCCAAATTCATCTATCAACAGGATTTGACAAAGAGCC
>NZ_AZGJ01000011.1 GCF_001436395.1 Secundilactobacillus malefermentans DSM 5705 = KCTC 3548
CCAATATTTGGGGTTCACTTCATCTTCCCGATTGAGGGAGACGTTGTTTTTAGTTGTGATATTAAGTTTCCAATGAATCTATTTCATCTATCAATCTCAGTCAAGATGCATCCACTCAACAGCACCAATCGGTTTGTTCTCTTCAGGGAATATTTAAGTCCTATTCCCATTCCACTGTCGAAGGTGGCTTACTCGTAACATCATACACGATACGATTGACATGCTTCACTTCGTTTACAATTCGGACGGAAATATCACTTAATACTTCCCAAGGAATATGAGCAAAGTCAGCAGTCATCCCATCAATCGAGGTAACTGCACGAATACCAACGGTGTAGTCGTAAGTTCGACTATCACCCATTACGCCGACTGATCGAATACCTGGAAGTACCGTAAAGTACTGCCAAATATCGCGGTCTAAACCAGCTTTTTTAATTTCTTCACGTAAAATTAAGTCACTATCCCGAACGATTTCAAGCTTTTCAGGTGTAATTTCACCAAGAACTCGAATTCCAAGACCTGGACCTGGGAATGGTTGACGCCAAACGAGGTCTGACGGCATCCCCAGCTTTTCACCTAATTCACGCGCTTCATCCTTGAAAAGTGAACGCAGTGGTTCAATCAATTGGAAGTGCATGTCATCAGGTAAGCCACCCACATTATGGTGCGACTTAATCGTTTGAGCAGTGTCGGTTCCACTTTCGATAACATCAGTGTACAGAGTACCTTGAGCTAAGAAGTCAATTCCATCAAGCTTTTGAGCTTCATCATTGAAAACTTCAATAAACTCTTTACCGATAATCTTCCGCTTCTGTTCTGGATCACTCACGCCAGCAAGTTTTGATAAGAATCGTTCTTGCGCGTTAACTTGCACAACGTTCAAGCCAAACTTACCTTTAAGACTGGCCATCACTTGGTCAGCTTCACCCTTACGTAAAAGGCCATGATCAACAAAAATGCTGGTCAGCTGATTCCCAATCGCTTTGTGGAGTAAAACCCCAACAACTGAAGAGTCAACGCCACCGGAAAGGCCAAGTAACACTTTGCGGTCACCAACTGTTTCACGAATGGATTGAATTTGAAGATCAATAAAGTCGTCCATTGACCAGTTAGCTTCAGCCTGACAAACGTCAAACGCAAAGTTCTTCAAAATGTCATTACCATAGTCCGTATTCCGAACTTCAGCATGAAATTGGATTCCATAGAAGTTACGTGCCGTATCCTGCATAGCAGAAATTGGGCAGTCGTCACTTGTTGCAACTCGTTCGAATCCTTCAGGTACCTTGGTTACCAAGTCACCGTGACTCATCCAAACGTTTTGCGTCTTTGGCGTGCCCTTGAATAATTTGGCATCATCAGAAGTAATGCTAATCTCTGCACGACCGTATTGTCCGTTATCAGAACTTACATCGCCGCCCTCAAGAGAGTACGCCATCAATTGCATCCCATAACAAATTCCTAAAATTGGAATGCCAAGCTTAAAAATTTCTGGGTCAACACGGAGCGCGCCATCAGCGTAAACACTGTTGGGTCCACCAGAGAAGATGATTCCCTTTGGATTAATTTCTTTTATTTCTTGAGCCGTGAGCTTATGCGACTTGAGTTCAGAATAAATTCCGAGGTCTCGAATTCGTCGCGTAATCAATTGGTTATACTGACTACCAAAATCCAGCACGATAATTTTATCAAATGTCGATAGATCTACGTTGGCCACTGCGTTCACCCTTTCAAAATAATGTATTTAAACAATCATACCCATCTCAATTGTTCCGGTCAATTACTATGAGGAAACTCTCATCAGTACTTCCGGAGTAATAATCGGTCAATCAAATGGTTATTGGTCTTATGAATAATTAAATCTGCCCGTGAGCGAGTCGGCAAAATAAACTCGTTCAGGTTCACTAAATCAACTTCGCGCCAAACCCGTTCCGCCATCATGATGGCATCGTCACGATTACCGGTCGCGTATGGATAATAATAATTTTTTGGATCCTGAAAGGCTGTATCTAGCAACGCCTTAAATCGCTCCAGGTACCACTGCTCCACCAGTTGTGGATTGGCATCGACGTAAATCGAAAAATCAGTAAAATCCGAAACATAAACCTGCTCGTTACTGGGCAGTTGAAGGGTATTAATCCCCTCAACAATCAAAACATTGGGTCGGTCAATTATTTGAGATTGATCAGGCACAATATCGTATATTTGGTGCGAATAGGTTGGTGCTTCGACGTTTGGTTTTCCAGCTTTGACGTCATTTAAAAATTGAATCAACGTCTTCATGTCATAGCTTTCGGGGAACCCTTTACGGTCCATAATCCCCTTCTCCTCCAACACTTTGTTGGGGTAGAGAAACCCATCAGTCGTAATCAACTCAATTCGTTCAGAGGTAAAAAAATGTTGAAGTAAAACGGCTAGCAAACGGGCAGTTGTGCTCTTTCCGACCGCAACACTTCCAGCAATTCCAATAATAAAGGGAACGTCGTGGGCTTCCTTTTTCAAGAAGTTTGCTTGCACAACTTGCCAGCGTTTGAACTGAGCCAACTTCAAGGAAAGCAAATAAACCAGCGGAATATAAATATCCTGCACGTCTTGCAACGAAATTTGATCATTAAACGCCTGAATTTGTTGCAAACTTTCTTGAGACATTGGCACACGTGCTTCTTGATAAAACTGTTTCCACTGCTCCTTGGTGAAAGAATCGTAGTTGATCAACTCTGCCATTTGCTTTTCCTATCCTCTGTATGAAAATTAAATTGAACTGTTATATTATAGCATTCTTTTCACCCGATAAAGACACAAAAATAGCGGCCAATAATGGTCGCCATTTTGTTACTTCACAATTTCATAATCTTTTTCTGGAACTTGATCAAATAATGGTGATAACTCACCAATCGCAATGACGGAAAGTTGGTGCATCGCCCGTGAGCAAATGGTGTACATCAGCTGACGTTCGTCATCATCATGATAAGTTACCTTGGAAGCTTCCCAAACGACCACTGCATCGAACTCTAGCCCTTTGGCGAGGTACGATGGCACAATGATGGTCCCTGGGGCAAGTCGCTGGTTCTCAGATTGAATGAGGGTGGCTTTTACGCCGCGCCCATTCAGCTGATCCGCAAGGGCGCGACAATCCTCTAGATTTTTTCCAATGATTGCGGTCGTTTCTCGTTCACTATCATTGAAGGCAAGTTGGGCTTCCAAGCGATCCAACGCCTGATCCATACTTGGTTGAACGCTCACTGTTGGCAGCGCGCCTTCCCGAGCAAACGAGTCAACTGCCTCACCATTCGTCAAGATGTGTTTAGTAAAGTCGGTAATTTGTTGAGTTGACCGATAGGACTTCGTTAACTGAATGACGCGTGTCTTGTCTTTATCAAACATCGTACTCAACTCTTCCAACAGCGTCTTACTATTTTCTTTGGTGAAAATTGCCTGGTTCAAATCGCCCAGCAATGTAAATCGAGCCTTTGGAAAACTAAACTTTAAATAAGCAAGTTGGAAAGGTGTATAATCTTGAATTTCGTCAATAAAGACGTAACGCATGGCCCGCTCACCCTTTTTACCCGTCATCAAATCGTACAAGTATAGGTAAGTCGAAATATCAGATAACCGAACGTGGCGATCCTTAATATGGTCGATAGACTGCTTAATCTTTTCTTGCCAGTCTTCACGCGAAATCCCATACTTTTCCAAATTAATAATCTGGGGAACACTTCGTAAGAAATGGACAAACTGGGAATTGATGCTGAGGAACCGATTCTTCATAATCGCATTTCGGACTGATTGGAATTCCTTCACCACAATTTTGCGTGCCAAGAATTTAAATTCCTTGTCATCAGAGTCGCTCTCTTTGGCTTCCCCAGCGTACATATCATTAATTTGTTCCTGACTCAAATCTTGAACAGCCTGCTCAACCCACTTCGTCTTCATTTCTGAGGTGATTCGGCGATTTAATTGTTTAATCAACCGCTCTTTCGTGCCTTGAAGACGATTAGACAGCCGATAGTTTTCGTTAAAGCTATAGTAAATTTCGCTAATTTGTTCTGCCGAAATGAAGTTCTTTCCTCTAAATGGAATGTTCCGGAAGATCATGTCCTCTTTCCCCAAATGATTGGAGTAAGTCGTGACCGCCTTGAAGAACGCCAAACTGTTGATGACATCATTAATTCGTTTTTGAGACGTTGATTCATTTTCTGCAAATCGCTCAGTCAAGGTTTCCACTTTCATGTTGGGCACCCGACGTCCCAAGAACTGGTAGTACGTCATCTGAACCATGTTGTGCTCGCCTAATTCAGGGAGCACTTGATCGATATAGTCGTTAAATAGTTGGTTGGGTGAGAACAAGATAACCTGTCCCGCCGTCAAATGGCCTCGATAGCGGTACAACAAGTAGGCGACTCGTTGGAGCACTGCCGCTGTTTTACCTGAACCAGCAGATCCCTGAACAAAGAGTAAATCTGACTTTGTATCCCGAATGATTTGGTTTTGTTCCTTTTGAATCGTGGTCACGATGCTCTTCATTTTGGTATCAGATTGCTCGCTTAGGGCATCCAACAACATTTGGTCGCCAACTGCCTCTTCCGTATCGAAAACAGTCTTAATCTTGCTGTCTTCAATTTGGAATTGTCGTTTGAGCTTGACGTCCACCGCCTGCTCACCATCTGGTGTCTGATAAGTGACCTCGCCAATTCCGCCATCGTAATAGACACTCGAAATGGGCGCACGCCAATCATAGACTAAAAAGTGGTCGGGCTTGTCCGAAAATGAAGCTAATCCAATATAGATTGTTTCACTCTTTGGCTCGCCTAATTCGTGGAAATCAATTCGCGCGAAATAAGGCGTTTTTTGTAATCTTTTTAAAGTCGCTAATTGAGAAGTTGCATGCTGCCAACTATTTTGACGCTCAGCTAGCATTTGTTGTTGTTGCCGAACTGAAATTGCGGTTTCCATCATTCCAGTGTAAGAATCCGTCTTAATTCGTAGATCATTTTGAAAATTATTGCGGATTCCGGTTTCATCGCTTTCGGCAGTGTTAATCCGCCGTTTTGCTTCAACCTGGGCATCTTTAATCTTGCTAACAACACCGTCTAAATGCTGCTGTTCTTGCTCTTTGATGGAACCTGGCATAAAACCCCTCCATTCTCAAATTCGAGTATAAAGTTTACCACTTTTTGGGGACATAAGCCATCTTATTGTTTCATAACGATTGTTTTCTAACGTCTTTTCAAAAATTGCCGAGAAAAACTGAAAGTTTGCAATAAAGCGTTTTCAATTATGATAGAATAAAGCTGTTAGCTTTATAAAAATGAATTGCGAGGAGCGAATTTCACATGACAACTTTTAACATCTATATGGTTCGTCACGGTCAAACCTACCTTAATAAATATCACCGAATTCAAGGCTGGGCAGATACCCCACTGACAGACAACGGCGTCAAGGATGCCAAACGTGCTGGAGAACGACTACAGAACGTTGTCTTCGACAGAGCGATTTCTAGTGATGCGCGTCGTGCCAAGCAGACCGCTCAGTATATTTTAGCTGAGAATAACGGCAAGCTTGAGGAACCAGAAATTGATATTGCCTTCCGGGAAGAAAACTTTGGTTACTTTGAGGGGAACGATGACTACGCAACTTGGCATATGGTGGGGAGCCCTCATGGGACAAACAACTTCCACGAAATGATTGATACCTTCTCCATTGAAAAAACGAAGGATATGTTGCACGATGCTGATCCTTACCATGATGCAGAAGACAACGCAACGTTCTGGGGTCGACTTCAACCAGGATTTGATCGAATCATCAAGGACGCTAAGGACGGCGACAAGGTGTTCATTTCCACTCATGGTACCTTAATTCGAAGCGTCGTTTCCAAATTTTCCGACATCAACGTAGCGGTCTCCGCAATTAACGGCTCCGTTACTAAATTAAAAGTCGAAGATGGCAAAATTTCCGTTGTGTACTTTAACAACGTGGACCAACCTATCGATTAATTTTTCCAAAACTAAAAGCGCTTGAGATTAGGTCTCAGGCGCTTTTAGTGTGCATTGGTTTAGTTTAGAAATGAGATGTTGCTATGTGAAAATATGACTTCTTAAATAAGTGGTACTCGTTAGCTTAGTCATCCGAGGATAAGAGATCGTTAAAGGTCTAATCCTTCACCAGCGACTCCGCTTGTGCTCGCTTCTGATACATTGGAATTTCATCCTCACTGGCACGAACCCAGTGACGTGGTGAAATTTCAACCATCTTACGTTCCTTATCATCATGTTCGAGTTTAGCATCGTAATCAAGTTGTTGACGAGTCCGCTCGTACTCAGGATCAGGAACTGGCACAGCAGAAATTAAACTCTTTGTGTAGTCATGCAATGGATGAGAGTAAATCTCATCTGCATCCGCAATTTCAAGCATTTTGCCATAGTGCATAACCCCAATTCGGTCACTAATGTACTTAACCATTGAAAGGTCATGGGCAATGAAAAGGTAGGTCAACTTACGTTCACGCTGTAAATCCTTCAACAAGTTGACAACCTGGGCTTGGATAGAAACATCCAAGGCTGAAATTGGTTCATCAGCAATGATGAAGTCTGGCTCAACGGCCAAGGCACGCGCAATACCAATCCGCTGACGTTGTCCACCAGAGAATTCGTGAGGATAACGACTTGAGTGGTCCTTGTTCAAACCAACCGTTTCGAGCAAGTTTTCGACTCGTTTGCTTCGTTCTTCATCGTTCTTGGCAAGGTTATTAATGTCGATTCCTTCCGCCACAATATCTTTAACCTTCATCCGAGGGTTCAAAGAAGCGTAGGGATCTTGGAAAATCATCTGCATGTCACGACGAAGATCTGACATCGTTTTACCCTTTTTCAGGCCAACAATCTCTTTGCCATGAAATTTAATAGAACCTGCAGTTGGTGTGTACAAATGAATGATAGCCCGACCAATTGTCGTCTTACCAGATCCAGACTCACCAACGAGACCAAAAGTTTCACCTTCGTAAATATCAAACGAGATATCATCGACGGCACGAACTTCGTCTGCCTTACCAACGTTGAAGTATTGCTTCAAATGGCTGACTTCTAGTACTTTTTTACTATCATCGTAATCGACCATTATAGCTCCTCCTCTTCTTTGACAGGCTTTTTAGCCTCTTCAGCTAATTCTTGTTGCATTTCTTTATACTTCTTTTGACGCTCAATAATCTGAGCAGGAGGCGTTACCTCTGGTGCATCTGGATGAAGTAACCAGGTAGCAGCGTAGTGTGTATCGGATACCTTGAAGAATGGTGGCTCTTGTTCCGTATCAATCTTCATGGCGTACGCATTCCGTGGCGCAAACGAATCTCCCTTTGGTGGATCCAATAAATCAGGAGGCGTTCCTGGAATTGATGGTAATGAATCGTCGGCAGTGTCCATCGTTGGCATTGAATTCAATAGTCCCCATGTGTATGGGTGCTTTGGATCGTAGAATATTTCGTCAACGGTTCCAAATTCAACAATTTTACCTGCATACATAACGGCAACCCGATCGGCCATTCCAGCAACAACACCCAAGTCATGGGTGATGAAAATAATTGAAGTTGAAATTTTATCTTGAAGTTCCTTCATCAAACGTAAAATTTGAGCTTGAATCGTCACATCCAAAGCAGTTGTAGGTTCATCAGCAATGATGATTTCTGGGTAGTTAATCAACGCAATCGCAATCACGATTCGTTGACGCATCCCACCTGAAAATTGGTGAGGATAGTCATTGATTCGGTGTTCCGCATCAGTGATTCCAACCAACTTCATCATTTCCAACGCTTGTGACATTGCCTTATCCTTCTTCATACCCTTATGAATCATGAGCGGTTCGGCAATTTGCCGACCAATCTTCATGGTTGGGTCTAATGAAGTCATCGGATCTTGGAAGATTTCAGCGATTTCGGCACCACGCATGGCTTCAATTTCCTTATCGCTCATCTTTAAAATGTCTTTATCATGGAACATAATGCTACCTTTCGCAACATCGGCATTCGAAGCGTTTAAGCCCATGATTGAACGGGTTGTAACTGTTTTACCTGAACCAGATTCACCAACGATTGCGAGCGTTTCACCCTTATTGAGGTCGAAACTAACGTCACGAATGGCCTTAACTGTTCCAGCATAAGTATTGAAATTAATCGTTAAGTCTTTAACTTCTAGAATTTTTTCTTTACTTTCCATAGTTCGTTAGTTCACCTACCCTCTCGATTGTGACTGTGGATCAAAGGCATCTCGTAGACCATCACCAAATAGGTTAAAGGCAATCATAATGATTGAAAGAACGATTGCGGGATACCACATTTGATAAGGCAAGAATTGGAAGTTCTTCTGGCCATCATTCAGCAAAGTACCAAGTGATGCTTTAGGAGAACTGATACCAATCCCAATGTACGAAAGTAGCGCTTCGAAGAAGATTGCGTTTGGAATCGTAAACATTGTTTGAATAATAATGACACTTGAAAGGTTTGGCAACAAATGTTTGAACGCAATTTTCCATGAGCTTTCACCCAAAGTTTCAGCGGCCAAAACGTATTCTTGTTCCTTAATTTCAAGGGTTTGGGCCCGTACAAGACGCGCCATTGTCGTCCAACCAGTAAAGGCAATTGCCAAGATAATTGACGTCATACCAGGTTTCAAGATCAAGATTAACAGCACGATAACAACCAAGTTAGGAATCGACAAAATGATTTCGATTACCCGCTGCATGAATGTATCGACACGGCCACCCTTCCAACCTGAGAAAATTCCGTAAGTAACACCAATTGTTAAATCAAAGAACGTTGCAACAACGGCAATGATTAAGGAAATTCGTGTCCCAAATAAAATTCTTGATAAGAGGTCACGACCTAAGTAGTCAGTTCCAAGCCAGTAATGAATGCTTGAGCCAGCGCCTGCTTGTGCGTACGCATTAACTCGGTGTCCCGCCTGTACCAAAGTTCCGTTAAATCCGTTTATGCCAACTCCCGGCCATTTTGGTGGTAAGTTCGCAAATTGTGGATTAACAGCATTTGGGTTATGTGGAGACCAAATGAGTGAGCCAAATGCCAGAATGAAGAAGAAAACCAGGATCCACATTGAAATAACGGCACCCTTATTCTTTTTCAAACGACGCCAAGCATCTTGAGCAAACGTCAATGATGGCGCAGCAATCTTTTCACTATCTAGATTATCGCCCTTTGTTAGTTTATCAAAACTACCTGCAGGGAGTTTAATTTCATCAGCCATATTTATTTTTACCCCCTGTTTTCCGTAATTCGGATTCGTGGATCAATGATGCCGTATACGATATCCGTAAGAAGCAACACGACCGTCAACATGAAACAATAAACGATTGTCAGTCCCATAATGGTTGGGTAATCATTCGTCAAAACGGATTGAACGAATTGGTTACCAATACCAGGGATTGAGAAGATGTTTTCAATAACCATCGAACCGGTCATGATGTTAACCGCAACGGGTCCAATGATGGTGACCAACGGAATCAAACTATTCCGGAGCGCATGGTGATAAATAACACCTGTTTTGCTCATTCCTTTGGCCCGAGCAAGTTCAATGTAATCCGAACTCAACACATCAACCATTTCCGTCCGGACGAATCGCGCGGATTCAGCCAGCGGCGCCATTGCCAACGCAAGCGTCGGTAGCACCGTGTAACTAAAGCCACCCCAATCGGCAATTGGGAACCAACCCAATTTCAATCCGATAAAGTACTGAAGAACAACGGCCAACACGAAACTTGGAATTGAAATTCCCAAGATTGAGATAATGGTTGTTGCACTATCCATCCAAGTGTTTCGTTTAACGGCACCAAAGGCACCAATGACGATTCCAACAATAACACCAAGAACCATTGCTTGAACCCCTAATTGAATTGAGGCGCCAATTCGACTTGAAATCAAGTATGAAACTGGTTGGTCACTGAATTGGAAGGAAGTTCCGAAGTCACCATGAGTTGCGTTAATCAAATACTCGATGTATTGCAGCCATACTGGCTTATCCAACCCATATTGTTTGTAAATCAAATGGATTTGAGAAGGCGAAAGTTTCTCCTGGTTGGTCAGTGGCGTACCTGGCATTAACTTCATCAAGAAGAACGTTAACGTGGTAACGATGAAAAGTGTTAATACCAGATAGAAAATTCGTTTACCTAGATATCTTGCCATATTCTTTCCTCTCATTTCTAACTAAATTAGTCCTAATAAAACCATAATAACCGTATAATCAATGCACTTCAATATGTAAAAGTAAGGGTTAACGACTAAGTTAATCCTTACTTATAGTCTAGATTATTTAGCTACATACATATTTTTAAAGTTAAATGGTGTTCCAGCGGTGTTGTAGATGATACCTTTCACCTTAGAATTCATCATTTGTGGTTGGCTAGTCTGGAATAATGGAACGACACCTTGGTCCTTCATTAATTCTTTTTCAGCTTTAACCATATTATCCCAACGTTGCTGTGTTTGATCGGCAGAAGCGTCATTGGCTTTGTCCATGTAGTTGTTGAAAGCTTTGTTGGTCCAACTACCATTATTTTGTGGGTTATCCTTTGTCATAATGTTTAAATCAGTTGAAGGATCTGAGTAATCAGCACCCCAAAGTGTAATGACAGCTTGGAAGTTACCAGCAGCGGAACGTTGCAAACGTGTCTTATATGGTAAGTTCAAGTTTTCAACTTTCACTTGTGGCAATACCTTTTGAATTTGGCTTTGAATATACTCAGCCGCGTTCTTTTCTTGTGGCGTGTTATCAGCCATCAAAGTAAAGGTTAACTTCTTCAAACCAACTTCCTTAAGACCTTCTTTCATCAACTTTTGAGCCTTAGCTTTGTCGTATGAAATTCCAACGCCATCGCTATCGGCATCCTTAGTGAAATCGGCACCCGTCTTAGGATTCTTTGCCAAGTCCTTCGTTACAAATCCAGGAGCAGCAATTGACCCATCAGCTAGGACATTCTTAACCATTTGTTTACGTTGTAATGCGTAAGAGATGGCTTGACGAATTTTCTTGTTCTGGAATGCCTTGCCGACTTTCTTATCCTTTTGGTTAAACTCAAGATAAGCTAATCGGGCCATTGGACGAACCTTCATTGACTTGTTAGACAACATGTTCTTAACTTGTTGGCCAGTCAATGTTGCGGCGTCTAATTTGCCACTCTGGAATTGGTTCAAAGCAGTATTGGAATCAGCAACAACTTGATCGTTGAGTTTCTTCAACGTCACGTTCTTCTTGTCCCAGTACTTATTGTTCTTGACCAATGACCAAGAATCGTTAGTCCCAGTCCAGCCCTTCAACGTGTAAGGACCGTTGTAAAGAACAGCGCTTGCTTTAGTTCCGTATGTCTTACCTTCTTTTTCAACAAATTGTTGATTTTGAGGGAAGAATGGGACGAAGCCCATTAGGAGTTTGAAGTATGGAATGTTCTTTTCCAACGTAACAACAAGTTTGTACTTGCCATCAGCCTTAACACCTAAGCTATTAACGGCCTTCTTACCATCAACAATGGCATCAGCATTCTTAATTCCAGAGTAAATGTAAGAATATTGGCCTGCAGTCTTTGGATTAACGGTACGACGCCAGCCGTATACGAAATCATTTGCGGTTACTTCTGCACCGTTACTCCATTTAGCGCCTTTACGTAAAGTAAAGGTCCAAGTCTTGCCGTCCTTTGAAGTGGTTGTCTTAGTTGCCATACCTGCTTCAACCTTGTTGTCTTTGCCCAAACGATATAACCCCTCGTTTGTGTTGTTCATCATGTTAAAACTAATTTGATCGGTTGCCTTGGAACTGTCCATACTTGGTAACTGTGATGATTCCATCCAGTTGACCGTTTGGTTAGTTGCCAGGTTTCCCTTTGAGCTACTACCTGAATCGCTGTCCTTCGTACTGCCGCAAGCAGCTAATAGAAGTACAGAAGCAGCTGCAACAACTACCGTCGCACCAATTTGCTTAATTTTCATACCGGTCTCCCCCGAGAAGTTGTTTTATAACTTATTTACCAATATATGCTTGGCTGTAATCCCAATTTGCGCCTGTTGGGAAGTAAACTAATCCCTTAACCTTTGAATTTACCAACTGAGGTTGAACCTGTTGATACAATGGAACAATTCCTTGATCCTGTAAGATGGTCTTTGATGCTGTAACCATATCGTTCCAACGAGCTGTTGAGTTGTTGGCATCCTTACCTTCAGCATTCTTTACGGCTGTATCGTAAGCCTTGTTGCTCCAGCTACCATTGTTGTAACTGTTGCTTGATGTGAAGAGTGATAAGAATGAAATTGGATCTGGGAAGTCTGCACCCCATGCAGAAACAACTAAATCAAAGTCACCACTTTGTGAACGGCTCAAACGAGTCTTGAATGGTAAGTTTTGGTTGGTGATCTTCAAGTTAGGCAACTTAGTCAACTGACTTTGTAGGAATTCAGTTGTCTTCTTACCAGCATCAGTATCATCAGAAAGTAAGTCCAATGAAATTGATTTTTCGCCAGTTTCTTTAAGCGCTTCTTTCCAAAGCTTTTGTGCTTCAGCAACGTTCTTAGTTGAAGCTGACTTAACGGCAGAAGCCTTAGTGAAGTCTTCACCATTCTTGCTTGCCAAACCTTGTGATACTAAGTTGTTAGCAACGATTGAACCATCAGCTAACACGTGGTTAACAAATTGTTTCTTATCGATAACCATTGAGATAGCTTGACGAGCCTTTTTATTCTTGAAAATCTTATCTTTCTTTTGGTTCATTTCAAGGTAGAAGGTTGAAGCTGACTTACGAGACTTAAATTGTTTGTCGTTCTTGTATTGCTTAACTTGAGTCCCTGAAAGGATGGTTGCATCCAACTTCTTGCTGTTAAATTGGTTAAGTGCTGTACCAGGATCCTTAAAGACCTGAGTATGAACCTTCTTTAATTTAACATTCTTAGCATTCCAGTAGTTCTTGTTCTTAACCAAGTCCCATGAATCGCTGGTACCATTCCAGTTAGTTAACTTGAATGGGCCATTGTAAACTAAGCTTGAAGAGTTAGAAGCGTATTTTGAGCCTAACTTCGTTACTTCCGACTTAAGTTGTGGGAAGAATGATGGGTTAGCAACTAACATCTTGAAGTATGCTTGTGGTTTATCCAAAGTAACAACCAGTTTATAATCTCCGTCAGCCTTTACGCCTAACTTATTAACTGCTAATTTACCTGTATTAACCTTTGTGGCATTCTTGATGTTATCAAACAAGTAAGCATATTGTGATGCCGTTTTTGGATCAAGTGTTCGTTGCCAAGCGTAAACGAAATCGTTTGCGGTAACAGCCTTGCCGTTGCTCCACTTAGACTTTCTAAGGTTAAAGGTATATGTTTTACCATCCTTAGAAACTGAGTAAGTTTTTGCAACCCCTGGGTGAAGCTTTGAGTTCGTTCCAAAACGTAACAACCCCTCGTTAACGTTGTTAAGAACTTCCCCACTTGTAACGTCGGTGGATTTTGAACTATCCATCGTTGGAATCTCTGACTTCTCGTACCAATTCAACGTTTGGTCACTTGCTAAATCTTTACTTGAGCTATCGCTGCTTTTAGAACCACACGCAGCTAACAGAACTAAAGATGCAGCAGCAACGGCGCCTAGCTTTGCAACTGAACTTATTTTCATGCTTTACTCTCTCCTTTATTATGTAGGCCTCAAACCTATATATATGCACTTCCTTGAAAAGTTGAATTAATTGTATATTAGAAAGAGATTAAAATCAATGAACTTTTTTTATGAAAGTAACAGTATCAGGGCAAATGACTGTTGTAATGGGAATAACAGAATGAATATTTTTTTAGAAAATAATATAAATACTCATAAATAAGCCGATGTGCCATAAATTTGAAAGAAAACACGTTAAATTATGAGGATAAAACTCATGTATACCGTATACAAAAAATCACACAAGGATGTAAGATGCTATAATATAGTAGAAATTCAATTTAAGGATGGTGATTCAATGTCAGAATCAAGCTCACCCAAAGCAATTGCTATCGGGCTTAACACCGGTCAACAAGACTTTGATTACTCAATGGAAGAACTTAGTGCGTTAGCTGCTGCTAACAACGTCGACATTGTTGAAACAGTAACTCAAAATTTAGATCGACCAGTCGCAGGAACCTATTTTGGAACTGGTAAGGTAGAGGAACTTAAGGATATCGTCATTGATGACGAGGTTGAGATGGTTATCGCAAACGATGAACTTTCTCCCAGCCAAATTCGTAACCTAGAAGGCGTCATTAACGTTGCCGTCATTGATCGAACTGGTTTAATTCTCCAAATATTTGCTGATCGGGCGCAGAGTCGAGAAGCCAAACTACAAGTTCAACTTGCAAAGCTACAGTATCAATTACCCCGACTTCACACGAGTGCGTCACAACGTTTGGACCAACAAACAGGTACCAGTAGCGGCGGTGGCTTTACCAACCGTGGTGCTGGTGAATCACAGATTGAATTGAATCGACGAGTGATTGAGCGTCAAATTAATCACGTTCGTCAGGAATTGAAAGAGATTTCTAAATCAGAGGAAACGAAGCGTCAACAGCGTGAACGTCAAGGCTTGCCAATGATTGCGCTAGTTGGTTATACCAACGCTGGAAAGTCGACAATCATGAACGCATTAGTTCGTCAATTTGGAACGAGTGAGGAAAAGCAAGTCTTCGAAAAGAACATGCTTTTCGCAACGTTGGATACCAGCGTTCGTCAGTTAACGTTCGGAGATCAAAAAAAGCTGCTACTTAGTGATACAGTCGGTTTCGTTGCCCATCTCCCAACCCATTTGATTGAAGCGTTTAAGTCAACGTTGTACGAAGCTGCAAATGCGGACCTCCTCATTCAAGTAGTCGACGCTGCTGACCCAAATCGGGACAGCATGATGGCGACCACGATGAAGACCCTTGAGGATATCGGCGTTCCTAACTTACCGATGATTGTCGCCTACAATAAAGCGGACCTAACAGACGTTTCCTTCCCCAGTCGTGAGGGCGAAAACCTGACCATGTCTGCGCGGGACGATGCCTCTATCGCCCTTTTGATCGATATGATTCGTGAAAAGGTTTTTAAGAACTACGTAACCGCGGACTTTTTAATTCCATTTGCCAATGGTGATGTCGTTTCGTACTTTAATGAAAATGCGAACGTCCTCTCTACTGAGTACGTGGCTGATGGCTCTAAGATGAAGGTCGAATTAACAAGAACTGATTACGATCGTTTCGAAAAATTTGTCGTATAAGAAAAACGAGATTCATCCGAACTAATGGATGAATCTCGTTTTTTAGTATCTATATTAATTTTGTCGAGGCAGCCAGACCGGTTGCCGTCACGCTCTCTATGCCATTCTCTTTTCCAAATAACGTGACAATAGCGATAGTGCGTAACAAACCACAAAGTACATAACCGCCAACATCAGGAACATTGGAATAATGTAATTCGTATTTTGACCATAAACAATCTGAGCGTTGTGCATCACATCAGGCAACACAATGATTGTGGCCAATGACGTGTCCTTAATCAGTGAAATAAATTGACTAACGATTGCGGGAATCATTTTCTTCATAGCTTGTGGGAGCATAATGTGCCACATTGCTTGAGAATAGGTTAGCCCGTTTGCACGAGCACCTTCCATTTGACCCCAATCAACTGCTAAAATCCCAGAACGGACAATTTCAGCAAGCATTGCTGACTCAAAGATAATCATTGAAATAATGGTTGCCCAAACACTACTTGGTTTCAAGCCAATGTTTGGCAGGCCAAAGTAAACAAAGAAGATAATTAGCAGCAATGGTAAGTTCCGGATCAGGTCAATAACGAAGCCAACGATCGCGGAAACGTACTTAATTTTAATGTATCTAATAATTCCTAAAATTGCTCCAATAATATAACTACCGATAATTGAAATAACGGAAACAAAAATCGTAATTGCCAACCCTTCAAGTAAATAAACAATATTCATGGAAGAGTAAGCATTGATAAAATTAGTTAACATGGCTTTCTCCTCCTAAGCTAATTTCTTTTCCAGGTGACGCATATAGTAGCTCAATGGCATGGTAATCACTAAGTACAGGACACCGACTGCCATATAAGTATTAATGGTATCAAGCGAATTCGACGCAATTACGTTTCCTTGGTACATCAAATCAAATCCAGCAACAAAGGCTAGAACTGATGAGTTCTTAACTAAATTAATGAATTGATTTCCAAGTGGTGGAATAACGTACCGGTAAGCTTGAGGCAAGATGATCAAGCGCATTGACTGCCAGAAGGTCATTCCGTTTGCTCGGGCACCCTCCATTTGACCAGAATTAACGGACTGAATCCCTGAACGAACTGTCTCAGCAATGAAAGCTGACGTGTAAAGGGTTAATCCAATAGTTCCGGCGGTAAAGCCATCAACCTTCGCAAAGGTTAGTGGAATGACCACATAGAAGAACATGGTAATAACCAATAGTGGAATGTTTCGAAAAACTTCAATATAAATTCTCGCAATGACCCGCAAAAACTTAATTGGCGTCGTTTCAAAAATCGCAAACATTGAACCAATGATTAAACTGAAGAACAGCGCAATCACACTACATAGGAGCGTTCTGCCCAACCCCAAGAGGAGGTCTGGACCATAATTTGCAAATATACTAATCATCGCTTTGCCTCCCCATAGTTAAAGCCTTGCACATTTCCGAACCATTTGTACAAAATTTTATTGTATTCCCCGGTTTTTTCAATGTGTTTTAGAGCTTGATTAATGCTTCCTTTAAATTGAGTTTGTCCCTTATTAATCGCAATTCCGTAAGGCTCATTCGTAAATGACCCACCAACAACTTCATATCCAGGATTTTCAATAGCCATCCCAAAAAGGATCCCATTATCAGTCGTTAACGCGTCTCCTTGTCCAGACTTCAGTGCAGTTAACGCCTGCGCGTAGTCGGATAATTGGAGCACCTTCGCTTTTGGCGCATATTTTCCAATGTTCTCAACAGAGTTCGACCCAACAACCCCTAATACGGTAGTCCCAGCCTTATTTAAGTCCTGAACGTTTCTAATGGGACTGCCCTTTTTAACGAGCAATGACTGACCAGCATCAAAGTATGAGTTCGAAAAATCAACTTGCTTTTCCCGTTCTTTGGTAATGGTCATTGTGGCTATGATGCCATCAATATTCCCATTTGTAAGTAATGGAATTCGAGTTTGACTTGTTACTTGGACAAATTTTGCTTTTCCTTTTGGTCCTAAAATTTGCTTTGTTAATGCTTTAGCAACATCAACTTCGAAGCCCTGAATTTCATTATCTTTAATATTCATTAAGCCAAACAGCTTTGTGTCGGCTTTAACACCCCAAGTAATTGTGTTGGTACTTTTGGCGTTATTGAGAACATTTTGTTCCGACAACGGTTTTGCACCACAAGAAGTTAACACAACTAATGCAGCACAAAGGGTTGCCATTACGCCGATGTAACGGATGATTTTTTTCATATTAAACCCCTCTTACTAAATTAGTGCGTAATAATCTTCCCAAGGAATTGACGTGCCCGTTCGTTTGATGGCTGACCATCGAAGAACGTTTCTTTACTGTCGTCTTCCAAAATTTGACCATCCGCCATAAAGATAACTCGGTTAGCCACTTCACGAGCAAAGCCCATTTCGTGGGTCACAACCAACATTGTCATTGAGGAATCACGTGCGATATCCTTCATAACATTTAAAACATCATCAATCATTTCAGGATCCAATGCACTGGTTGGTTCATCAAATAACAGGGCCTTTGGTCGCATTGCTAATGAACGGGCAATGGCGATTCGTTGTTGTTGGCCACCTGAAAGCTGTGCAGGCATCTTTTGTGCTTGATCCGCTAATCCCACTCGATCTAGCAATGACATAGCGAGTTTCTTGTTTTCTTCCTCATCGCGTTTCAAGACGATTCGGGGCGACAACATAATGTTTTCTAAAATCGTTTTGTTAGCATACAAATTAAAATGCTGGAAAACCATTCCGACATTTTTTCTAATTCGATTCATATCCGTTTTTCGATTTGCTAAATCTTGGCCATTAACAATTAATTGACCTTCCTGAATTCGTTCAAGCCCATTGACTGTCCGAATTAAGGTCGACTTTCCTGAACCAGATGGTCCGATTAAAACAACCGTCTCACCGGCCTCGATTGTTAAATTAATGTTGCGTAATGCATGATAGTCACCATAATATTTTTGAACGTTATGAAATTCAATCATTGACATAGCTATTCCCTCCGCCCTTTTCTCTCACGTATGTTACTTAATTAAAACAAAGGGGATTAATTCTTCAATCCCCCGTGAACGTGCTTTATAGCCATTTTCGATACATTATCGAAAAAGTGACTCTTAGAATATTCTAAACCAAAACAACAGTACGGTCAAAGCCTATCATTCACAATCCGCATATTGACGCGCCTACAATCAATTTAATGGGAACAAAAAAAACGACCAATTTTGGTCGTTTTTCCCTTTACATTCTTGATCTTTGACGCCGCTCTTCCCGTTGTCCCTCTTGTTTCTTTTCATAAGCCAGCTGAACCGACACCGTATAGGGTTGATCATGCTCAATTGGTTGATTTCGTCCCATCACCTTGAAGGGGCCGCCCAATAGCGTGGCACTCGCCAAGTATAATTTAACGCGGTCCTTAACCTCTGAAATGGGTTGCAGCCCAACGGATGTAATCTGCCCAATTTCCCGTTTTTCCGCCTGATTCATACCGGCGAAAACAATTAACTGTCCATTTTGGTTTTGTAATTCAAAATAGGGTAGCAAAGCACCCGGTCCGGTTGCGTAAATTGGCTTATTTTCCGTCTTTAATTGTTGATAAATTTGTCGCTCAGAAAGCCCACTATAATCTAAATCAAGCAGATTATTTTGTTGTAACCGAGTAACCAGATCATCAATATTCATTTGCTGAAGTGCTGAAACGGTCAGCTTACCCGGTAGCACTTTCTTTTGATCAAAGAATCCGTTCGCCGGAATATTATTGACGCTACGGCCACGCGTCATCTCGCGCTCTTTCTTTTCAGCTTCGGCCTGTGGATCAAATCCAAAGGTCTTACCCATAAATCGTTCAATCTTTGGCGAGATATCAAATGGCGGTTTTTTCTTCGTGAAATAGAAGAAAATATTCATAATAGCAAAATACAGCAGTACAATTGCCGCCAGCATGATTAACGAGCCACGTATATAATACTTATTTGCGAGCCATCTGAACGCCACGTAAAAGAGGTAAACATCCCCTAGAAGCCCCAGAACCGTATAAATCCGGTTTTTGAATTTAACGTTGACGTTAAAGTAGCCCAAGTAATGGTTCATCATGTCTAAAAAACTAAACAATGGTCATCCCTCCTCACTTATTCTGAATCTTCATCATCCGTCGTTGTAGCGGTTGAACTACTTGTTGCTGGCGCAGTACTGCTCTCCGTTGATGAGTCATCATTAGTTGTTGTCGCTTTACTTGTCGATTTTTTATTTGTGGTTGAAGATGTCCGCTTAGCGCTAGAGGTGTCAGTCGTACTTGACTCTTTCGTAGAACTTTCTTTTGCGCTACTGCTACTCTCAGAGCTAGAATCCTCCGAAGAATCGCTTTCCTTTTTCTTCTTACTATCACTAGAGCTCATGCTGCTAAGAGAGTCTGACGCGACACTGCTGCTAGACTCTTGAGCGGTTGCTGGCGATCCTTCATTTGTTTTTGAAACCGTGTTGACCACCACGTTTGTCGCACTCAATGCCAATGCGATTGATAAAATTGCGAATGGTGTTAGGAATGGCGGTGTTCGATATGCCAATTACTGATCCCCCTTTCTAAAAGCTCACTGTCCTTAGTATCTCAAATAAAGTCTAATATACAATAAAATAAACCTTAATATTTGACTAAGGTTTATCAGGAAATTCTATGATGGTTGCTTAGCTAGCTTGCGATTACAAGCTGCACATAGCCCATAGATTTCAAATCGATGGGTGTCAATCTTACATCCCGGCAGTTGTGCCTGAAACGAGTCCATTGGGCACGTTTCTAATTCTTGTACGCGACCACAATTTTCACAAATAAAGTGATGATGATGAATGTGGGCAAAATCACACTGATACTTAACTTCCCCTTGTCCACCTTGCACCCGCTGCTCTACCATTCCCGCATCTTCAAATTCCTTTAGATTGCGGTAAATCGTATTATGACTCATCCCTGGAAATAGTTGGCGCATATGGTCATCCACCAAAGTAACTTCGTGGTAGTGATCCTGATGGGCTAACAAATATTCGAGTAGGGCTCGTCGCTGTTTTGTAATTTTTAAGTGTTGCTGTTTTAAAATATCAAGTGCTTCAGCAAGTGTTTGTTGCATGTTTTCCTCCCAAAATTGCCGGTAAATAATAATCATTACGTTTTAAGTAAGTGTATCACAAATTACGTAAATGCCAACTAATTGAGGTCGTTCCGTAACTCCTTGATAATTTCATCTAACATTAGCTTTGTCTTGTCCAATTTATCATTCACAATCACGTGGGCAATCCCCTGTAATTCCTTTGGTAATGCCATATCACGTTGATATTCGTCGCTTTCTAAACGATGGTCAATCGCATTAGGGTCATCACCGCGCTCTTTAATGCGCTGTTGCAGGGCATTATCTTTTGAAACGGTCAGGAAAATGATGACCGCCTCTTCGCCTAGCTTTTCTGAATAAGTAACGGCGCCCTTCGTATCCAGGACAACACTCAGGAGTGGTGATTTCTCCCATCCCCGTTCAAGGGCTTCATAAGAGGAGCCATAACGGTGACCATCATATTTGACGGATTCCAAAAAGTGGCGCTGATTAAACGTTTCATCTGATTCAAAATAGTAATCAACTTCGTTTTGTTCACCAGGTCTTGGCACTCTGGTCGTGTGCGTAATCACCTTCGGAATAGCATATTTATCTTTTAAATATTTTCCAACAGTCGTTTTGCCGCTTCCTGTTGCACCAGTAATGACGATGATTCGATCTCGCATCAGGTTCCCATCCTTTAATCGGTTTTAGTTATCCCCTATTCTAGCGTATTTCTGGGTGAAGGCAAAGGGTGCACCAAAAAAAGAGGGTGAGACAAAAGGCGGTTTGCTTTTGAGCATAGCCTAGATTAACGAATAATCCTGCACTTGGGATTGTTTGTTGATCGTAGCTAGGCGGAAAAGCAGCCTTTTGGAACCCGACTAAGCAAGAATATTCGGAAATAGTAAAGNAGATTGTTATTTAAATTGAACATCACGATAGAACAGGGTCGTCCCATAAGGCGAAACTGCCAATCCCTTAATCTTTGAATTCAGGAGGTACGCATTTGACCCTTGGAAAACGGGTGCGGTAAAGGCATCTCGTTGAACCAATTGTTTCTCGGCATCCTTCAATGCTGCAAACCGCTTAACTGGTTCCGTTGCGTATTTGCCACGCGCATTTGCCATATCCTTCAAATACGTCTTATTCTTGTAATCCGTATTTAAATGATAAGCACCACCATCGCCAATAAAGTTGATTGGATCCGCATAATCAGGTGCCCAGGTTCCATAAACAAAATCAAAGTTATAGACGCTGGTCATTTGGAGACGCTGCTTTAATGGAACCTGATGAATCGTCACGTTTAAACCAGGTAGGTTCTTTTGGTATTCTGCCTGCAAATATTCAACCACTTGCTTGGCCTCAGGTGTGTCGGCTGCCAACAGCTGGATGTTTGCCTTCTTAATTCCCAGTTGCTTCTTAGCGGTTTTCCACTCAGCCTGAGCTTTCTTAACGTTGTAGGGAACAAGACTCCCACTGTACTTCCGGAAATCAGTCCCCGTCTTCGTATTGTATGCAAAGTTGGCTGGAACGATTCCATTAAGTGGCGTTGACCCATCCTTCATGACTTGCTTAGTGAGGGCTTTCTTATCAAATGCAAGCGCTAATGCTAGTCGTGCGTGACGATTTCCCGTCACTTTTCGCTTGGTGTTGAATCCCATATACCCAATTGATGGGGATTTGCTGACGTGGAAGCCAGACTTGTTCTGATATCGAGAAACGTATTCATTTGAAAGCTGCGTATAGTCGAGCTTCTTTGTTTCAAATAAGTTCGCTCCAGTTGCCACACTCTTCACAACTTGAACGTCAATCTTATTTTGCTTAACATCCTTTTTGTCCCAATACTGATTGTTTTTGACGTATTCCCAAGTATCATTTGTTCCGTGCCACTTTTTCAATACATAAGGGCCGTTGCTGACCAAATGAGCTGAATCAATTCCGTACTTATTACCAACCTTCTTGGCGTATGCCTCGTTAATTGGCATGAATGGTGCTCCGGTCAAAATTTCTGGCAAATAAGTAATTGGAGACGCCAAAGTAATTTGTAGCTTATATTTTCCTAGCGCTTTAATTCCTAAATCACTAACTGGTTTCTTGCCATTTCGAACGGCATACCCATTCTTAAACGGATCCAGTCGCTGTGAATTTGGTGAAGCCGTCTTAGGGTTCCCAAGCTGTTGCCAAGCGTAAACGAAATCCGACGCTTTCACATCTTGGCCGTTAGACCACTTACCATGTTGAAGGGTATAGGTATAAACTGTTTTATCTTTATTGACGGAAACCGATTTGGCCAGCGCTTTGACTGGTTGGCCCTTTTGGTTAAAGCGGTACAAGCCTTCAAAAACATTTTGAATGGCCTCAACACTACCAGTATCCGAATATTTCAAACTATTAGCTGACCCAATGTTGGCGCTCGTTCCAACTTTCATGACTTGATCTTTTGAGCTACTGCTTTGTTGACTTGAGCATGCTGCCAAAATGACGGCTAACCCAGCGACAACAACTACTCCTAATAAATTCCTTTTTCTCATGATCTCACCCATCATTAAATTATTTAGTAAATTTCAGCATGTTCCCTAAACACGCCCTTTACCATACCAACTAAAAAGTTATCGCTGTTGATTCACAAAGTCAATTAAGTCGACTTCTAAGCCCTATTATACAAGTCTCTAGCGTATAATAAATAAAAATACCCAGGAGGCTTTTTTATGAAAATCAATCAATTTGCAACTGTTAAAAATGAGTTCAAAACTGAACTACGTGAACTAATCAATAGTCATTTTGTCGCTAACGAATCCGTTTTAGAAAAAAGCCCGATGGTTGTCCTAAAATCATTGTTGCAGCGCTGCTATCCAGAAATGCCTAGTGTCAATGGCGCTGATTTTAAGATTGATCAGTTAATGGCGACTGAAAATTTAACCGCAACCCAACTCTTGAAAAATGAACACGCTTTAACCGTTACCCAATTCTATAATCTAGCACTTCAGTTACTTCAATTTGAAGTAGGGGTCGATTTCAATCTAAGCGATCCCATTTCGGCACTCAATGAAATTAACCTCCCCCATTTAACAGTGGCGGACTTCACTACTCAGGATCTATTGCACGCCTGGTATCTCCTACTAACCACCCACACCAAAAATGGCCAAAGTTTCCTGGATCATCTTGCGACCAAAGGATACTTCGCCAAACTATTGCAAACGACCCAGTTGCCAAAGCCATTCCTATTTAATGGGAAGGCTCAAGCCGTTTTTGATACTAACAACTTAATTCGGGAAGTCGTTTACGTCGAATCGGACCAGGATACTGATCACGATGGCCAGCTTGATTTACTTAAAGTGGAAATTCTCCGCCCTGAAGAAACTGAAACTGGACTAAAGGTGCCCACTCTTTATACCGCATCCCCTTATAATCAGGGAACTAACGATGAAGCCGGTGAAAAATTGACCCACAACGTTGACGTGCCGTTGACGGAAAAGCCAGTCATCAGTCCAACCTTAACGGACTTACAAGCGTCAGAAGCGAAACCGGCCACCTTACCAGCTAAGCGTGACGTTAAGGGGAACGCCTCCCACGCCGAGCAAAGTTTCTCGCGCGAATCTTCCTATACATTAAACGATTACTTTTTAGCTCGTGGATTCGCCGTCGTTTATGCTGCAGGAATCGGAACCATGGAGTCCGATGGGTTTCGGACAACCGGTGACCCTGAGGAAACGACCTCGACTGTCGCCGTTATCGAATGGCTGGCTGGCAACCGTCAAGCCTTTACTAATAAGAAGGATCATATTGGGATTGAGGCTTGGTGGTCAAGTCACCACGTTGCCATTACCGGTCGCTCTTACCTTGGAACCCTTGCAATCGCAGCTGCAACGAGTGGAGTTGAGGGCCTGGATACGATTATTTCTGAAGCGGCCATTTCCAGCTGGTACGATTATTATCGTGAAAACGGACTGGTAATCGCCCCCGGTGGTTTTCAAGGTGAAGATGCAGACGTTCTCGCGGAAGAAACTTTTTCAAGAGAAAAGCAGGCAGCAGATTATCTGCCAATTAAACCTGCCTGGCAGGCAGCTCTTTCCCAAATGGGACAGGAGCAAGATCGAAGCACTGGCAATTACAATAGCTTCTGGGATGATCGAAATTATCGAAAACAATTAGCTTCTATCAAGGCTGATATTTTAATGGTGCACGGGTTGAACGATTGGAACGTGAAACCGAAGAATGTGTGGAAAATGTGGCAAGGGCTCAAAGATTTGCCGGTCACCCAAAAAATCATTTTGCACCAAGGTCAGCACATTTACATTAATAATTTTCAGTCGTTAGACTACACCGATATGGTCAACCTATGGCTATGTAACAAGCTTCTTGGCGTTCAAAATAACGCAGATGAAATTCTCCCTGACGTTTTAGTCCAGGATAATACAAAAGTAGAAACCTGGAACGCCTATCAGGACTGGGGCGGAAGTGCAGCACCAATCGAACTGAACCTTAGCGCCGACAAATTAACCTCGGACGCTGCTCCATCAGCAATTTCGACCTTTACTGACCAACTTTCAGAACCCAATTTCACCCATTATAAAAGTCACTACGCCAATTGGCGACACGATTTAGTTTCGACTGATTCGACCCCAATGGCGGCTAACCGCCTCATTTTCAAAACGGACCCCTTAACTAAGGAAGTTGTTTTAGGTGGCGGAGCAACCGTTTCTCTCCGGGTGGCCTCAAGTCAATCGGTTGGTATGCTGAGTTTCCGACTCATTGATTACGGTGTTGCCAAGCGGCTATCCGTCAGTCCTCAATTACTTAGTCGGAATGCCTTGGATGAGGGTTACCATTGGCGAGAGGACGATTTAAAAGAATTCCAATTGGCAAGTGCCACGCCCTACAAACTCATTTCAATTGGTCACCTTAATTTACAGAATCAAAAAAATAGTTACCAAACTGAAAAACTGGTGCCTAATCAATTTGTTGATGTTTCAATTGATCTTCAACCAACCGTTTTCCGAGTACAACCTGGTCATCAAATTGGCCTTGTCGTCTACGCAACTGATATGGAAATGACGGTGCGCGGCAATCAAGATATTCAGTATCAATTGGATTTAAGTGGTTGTCATTTGACGCTACCATTACAGGAAAAATAAAAGTCATTGTTAGCACAACCCGTGCTGACGATGACTTTTCGTTTACTAAACTACTATTAATATTACATTTTTTCCCAATCGCGACTCCAAACAACTCCCATCACACCCTCACCCGTGTGAACACCAATTGAAGGACCAATTTCGCCAGCCTCAATCACGACCGGCTGTCCCCCAGCCGTTAAGTTTTCTCCTTGAAGTTGTTCAATCCAATGGGCCTCTTCAGCAGGATTATTTCCATTAATAACGCCGATTCTAACCGGATAATTCATGTCAGGAAGGGTTTCATTAATGTGTTCCTTAATCTTGTTGAAGGCGCGTTTCATTGTTCGCTCTTTCGAAAGTGCCACAATCTTCCCGTTTTCAAACGTGAGAATCGGTTTTATTTTCAATAGGTTGCCAATGAGCGCAGAACTGTTCGTAATTCGTCCCGTATGAAGAAGGTGTGATAAATTATCAACCGCAAACAGAACGTGGTTGGAATCCCGAAGCTTTTCAAGCTCTGGGACTATTTCAGCCGCGTTTTTGCCGGCTCTCGCCATTTTCGCAGCAAGTAGTGTCAACCACGCTTCACCTTCACTTGCCATTTTAGAATCAAACGGCACGACTTTGATATTCTCCACGGATTCTGCGTAACGACTCAAATTCTCAAAGAAGCTGGTAATGCCACTCGATAAATTAATGCAAACAACCTCATCAAATCCAGCCGCTGCCAATTCGTCAAATTGCTCCTGCATCTGGGCCATTGTCACCTGCGCCGTTGAAGGCATAATTTTATCCGCACGCATTTTGTCATAAAATTCTTTGTACGTGATGGTTTCATTTTCGAGAAAAGTCTGTTGACCAAAAATCACGGTAATTGAAACAATATGAATACCAGCTGCTTCCGCAATTGCTGGGTCTAAGTAGCTAGCTGTGTCAGTGATAACTGCCGTTTTCAAATTGAATCCTCCTATGGTATTGCTTCATTTAGATTTAGTCTACCAGATTTTTGAAATATTCATACGATTATTTCGCTACCATTCACACCTAATTTTCATTTTCGTGATATGATTGTTACTAATCTATTCTGAAATGAGGGATACCATGAAACAAGGGACGACAATTATTACGCTCGACAACGGTTACCATTTATGGACCAACACACAAGGTGAAGGCGATATTCATTTGCTTGCACTGCACGGTGGCCCTGGTGGAACCCATGAATACTGGGAAGATACTGCTCAACAATTAAAGAAACAAGGCTTGAACGTACAGGTTCACATGTATGATCAACTTGGTTCATTTTACTCAGATCAACCCGATTACGATGATCCAAAGATTGCGGACAAGTACCTCACTTACAACTACTTCTTGGATGAAGTTGAAGAAGTTCGCCAAAAGCTTGGCATCGACAAATTCTATTTAATCGGTCAGTCATGGGGTGGTGCCCTCGTTCAAATGTACGCTGCCAAATACGGTCAACATTTGAAAGGTGCTATCATCTCATCAATGGTCGACAATATTGATGACTATACAAAGCACATCAACCAAGTTCGTGAAGAAGCCCTTCCTGCTGAAGCAGTTGCTTACATGAAGGAAAAAGAGGCCTCAGGCGACTGGGACGATGCCAAATACCAAAGCTACGTTGACGTCTTGAACGATGGCTACGTTGACCGTAAAAAGCCAGCCGCCATTTCTCACCTTGCTTCAACAATGGCAACGGCAGTCTACAACGTTTTCCAAGGCGACAACGAATTCGTCGTTACTGGTAAGCTGAAGGAATGGAACTTCACCGATAAGCTTAAGGACATTAAAGTGCCAACGTTAGTAACCTTTGGTGAGCACGAAACAATGCCACTTGATACTGCTAAACGAATGGCTAAGGCAATTCCTCACGCGCGTCTTGCAACGACGCCAGAGGGTGGCCATCACCATATGATTGATAATGCCCCAGTGTATTATGATCATTTGGCAACTTTCATTCGTGACGTTGAATCAGATAATTTTAAAGATTAATCAAAAAGCTCGCGCAAATGCGCGGGCTTTTTTTAGTGTCCTCTTCTACTTCTTGTTCGGCTCCTAGTGGGTTCCTCTTGGGAACTGTCGGATTCTTCAAAATTTGGTTCCGTGGCAGTTTCAAGACCATCTCGTCGATGCTTAAACAAATAAATAACTGCACCAATCAATAAAATCAGTGGTACCGCCACGGCGCGATTTTGCAACCACGGTGCGAAAATTGCGGCAAGAAATGCCCCCACCAAAAAGCTTAGTAGGACTAGCGCTCCCGTTTTAACTTGCGGGCGCTTCTCTCGGTTACCCATGATAAAGGACTCATAAATCCCTTCACCAAGCCCGTGAATGCTGCCCGTCATCATAATTGACGTAAACGGTTGCCCTTCCAATTGTCGAAATTGTTGGAGTTGGGCGGAGGCCGCCAATGACAAAAGAACGATGATCATGACGTTTGAAACCGCGCTCCCCACCAAAATAACGGCGGCCATTAGGACCAATTCGTAAATTAAAATGACAGCAGACAACTGAAATGGCTTCTGCGTTAGCAAATGCTGCAGGGCTTTTACAATGATTGTGCCAATCATAAAAGCCAATAGAGCAATTAGATAGTAGCCAACTTTTCCCCATTCTGCATTACTGATACTAATTCCGAGTAAAATTAAATTTCCTGTTTGAAGTCCTGCAAAGACGCTCCCGTGTTCCAAATAAGTATAAGCGTCCAGGCTGCCAGCAACAGCCGCTAATAGTAATCCAAAATATAATTGCTGATAAGCTGGGTAGTGTTGTGTTCTCAACTGAATAGCCCCTTTCATTCAAAGTTTACCCAGCTAACTTTAGCATTCTCAGTGCCATTTAGGCGCAAAATTAGAGAAATTTAAAAAGATGCTAAGGGATTCAGCATCTTTTCAATCAATGATTTTGAAATTTTTGTCTTGCTTCGCATTCACAAGCGGATGATCGGCAAAATAGCTACCAATCAATTCCGTCATATCGATTTGCACTTCTTTACTAATTTTATCGGCGCTAAACATTGAATAGTCACCGCCACCAAGCCCACGATATTGGTTTAAGGCGACCTCAATTTGTTGGACAGGGGTCACTGGTTGCCCATGGTACAGCAGCTTCGTCACCCGCTGACCCACGGGATTTCTTAAATTAATTTCATACTGGATGCCACTATAGACATCGTAATTATAGTACTGAACCTTTGGATCTTTAAATGCGGAAGAAATGCCCACTTTTCCATCCGACTTAATTTCAAAGAAACTCGCGCATCTTTCCAGCGCCAATTTTAAATCGGCACCAGTCACCTTGGAAACAACGAGGGTGTTGGGATAAACGTAGCTATTGACGATGTTTCGCATTGTCACCACTTCATCGTAGCCCAATACGTCATCGTTAAATAGCGCCGTTCCAGACACATCCGCGCCAGTCGCAGCCATCTGCACCTGATTAATAAATGACAGATAGGGGTGGCCGTTTAATCGTGCCGCAAATGGATCTGAAATTCGCATATCACCGCTAACCTTCCCCATTGGCTGATCAAGCCAATTTTCGACTTCATCATTGAGTTGGGTAACAATCGAAGCTGCTTTAGGATCGAGTGGTTCATCCTTAACAGCAATCAAATTTGGAACGGCGCTTTGAATCCTTTTTGATTCATCCAACGCTAACGTTATTTCACCGATATAGATTCCTTTTTCACCCGGCTGCGTCGTTGGAACGCCCTGACACATTGTAGCGATTTCTCTGTGTTGATGACCCGTCACGAGTGCATCAATTCCGGGGACCTCCGCTAACAGCTGATACCCTTCATTTTCTCCAGTTAATCGTTCGGTTTGTTTGCCAGAATCTGGATCTCTTTCGAAACCACCATGGTACGCAACAATGAGTACGTCCACTTGTTTCCTCAATTCTGGCACCCATTTCTTCGCAGCTTGGACAGCTAAGTGAAATTGCCAGTCTTCAATGTGCACTGCACTTTCCCAATGTGGAATAAAGTGCGTCGTCAGTCCTAAAATGCCGACCTTGACTCCGTCTTTTTGGAGAATTTTATACGGCGCATCAATGATGCCAACACCCTTTTTTTCTTCAAAATTAGCATTCAAAATTGGATAGTGGCGCCCAGCTTCGCACTGAGCCAAATAAGCCATTCCATAATTGAACTCATGATTGCCTAAAATTCCTGCGTCATACCCCACTGAATTTGTGAGATCGGTATAAACGTTTCGCCACTTGGCGGCCTTTTTTGCCGTGTAATAAGTCAGCGGCGACCCTTGAATGAAATCACCATTCTCAATACAAATGACCCATTCATCTTCTTTTGCAGACTTTTTCAACTGATTGATTTTGCTGGCTACCTTCAAAAAGCCATAGTCTCGTTGATCATCGCGACTACTGTAATTAGTCGGATACAGATAGCCGTGAACGTCACTCGTTGACAGAATTCTAATCTTCATTCGCTACACCAACCGTTTCCGAATGGATCCCGAGATAAAGTCAATCAACGTTACCGTGATAATAATCCCAATCAAAATTATTCCGACTCGCGACCAGCTTCTCGTTTGAATGGCAAACAGGAGTGGCGTTCCAATCCCGCCGGCACCAACCATCCCCAGAATTGACGCTGAACGAACAGCAATTTCAAATCGATAGAGCGTGTAAGAAAGAAATTCCGGCATAACGGTTGGCAGTGTGGCAAATATTAAAGTTTGACTGTGGCTACTACCACTACTGGTTAGCGCTTCTGCTGGTCCGCCATCCATGTTCTCAATTGATTCACTGAACAATTTTCCGAGCATCCCAATTGAGTGAATGCTGACGGCAAGGACCCCAGCAAAGGAACCCGGTCCAACTGCTTTGATGAACATAATTGCTAAGACAATTTCAGGAAACGTTCGAATCAACGTCAGCACTAATTTGCCAGAGGTGGAACGCATATGAACCTTGCTGTGACCCTTTCTAGCTGCCCAAAAGGCAAAGGGAACGCTTAAAATAGCTGAGATAAAGGTTCCCAAGAAGGCCATGGCTAATGTTTGAAGCGTCAGACCCACTAAGTCCTCGCCACTTCCATCGTAGACGTATGCCCAGTCCGGATGGAAAATGCCAGAAACAATCGACTTTGAGACTTCGGCAGCCGAGTCTTGTAATCCATGAAATGGAATTCCTGCAAATGCCCAAATGAACATGATGACAATAATGATCACCCAGAATAGCCATTTAAATGGATTTCGTTTGAGCGGCAATTGATTAGTTGCGGATACAGTTTTCATAATAGTCGCTCCCTCATCGTATTACTGATGGTATCAATGATTAACACAACCACTAGGATCGCAATGATAATGACCGCGGTCTGATCATAAGCAAATTCGTTTAATGAACGCTGTAGGTAAACCCCAATTCCCCCGGCCCCCAGGTACCCAAGGACGGTTGACGCACGAACATTAATTTCAAATGTATACAGATAGTAACTAATAAAGTAGTTAAATACTTGTGGAATTACCGCAAAAATCACAACTTGGGTGCGACTTGCGCCAGTTGCCTGTAAGGCTTCAAGTGGGCCTTCATCAATGGTTTCAATTGCTTCATAAAATAGTTTGGATATCATCCCAAATGAGAAAACAGCTAGAGTGAAAACACCAGCAACCGGACCGATACCAACGATGGCTACAAAAAGAGCTGCAAGCATTAAATCGGGTAGCGTCCTGACCAAGTTCAAAATAAACCGAATGACGCTACGTAAGAATTTGTTTTTAACAATGTTTCTAGCCGCTAATACTGAAAACGGAATGGCAACCAATGTTCCGACGGTTGTCCCAATCAACGCCATTTGAATCGTTTGTAAAATTGGGGCAAAGACTAGTTTTGAGTAGCTCCAGTCCGGTTTTGCCATTTTTCCTAATAAATCCGTAAACTGGCCGAAGTTGTCAAAGAACATGACAAAATTAACGCCGGTAATATTGGCCGTCCAAAAAACTAAAATAATGAATAACGCCAGCCAAAATAGTGATTTTACATGATATTTTTGGGCAAAGGAACGCTTGGGGATTTCGTTCATGAGACCACCCCTTCTATGGGTGCGGTCGTTGTCATCCTTTCAATCTTTCCCTCACCATAACCAGGCTGATAAATATCATCTAAGTCAGTTTCAGTGACGTCCGCACTCATCTTATCGTAAACTAGTTTGCCGTCTCGCAACCCAATGATTCGATCGGCATATTTTTGTGCTAACGGAACTGAATGTAAATTGACAATCACCGTGATGCCAAAATCATCATTTAAGCTCTTCAAATCATTCATAACCGAATCCGTCGTTAACGGATCCAGGGAAGCGATGGGCTCGTCAGCTAACACAATTTTAGGATCCTGCATGAACGCTCTAGCAATCGCAACCCGTTGTTGTTGGCCCCCGGAAAGCTGATCAGCCCGAGAATATAGCTTTTCACCTAAGCCCACTCATTGCAGCGCCTCCACCGTCTTTTGTTTATCTGCAGCACTGAACAGTCCTAGCGCACTTCGCCAGGTTGAGTAATAGCCCACTCGACCAGATAAAACGTTTCGCTGAACACTTGAACGCTTCACCAAATTGAAGTTTTGAAAAATCATGCCAATTTCTCGTCTCAAGTTTCTCAGGTCTTTGCCCTTGTAGTGAATAATGGATTTGCCATCAATTAAAACATCTCCCGAGCTCACATCGTGCATTCGGTTAATCGTCCGCATCAAGGTACTCTTACCCGAGCCAGATAGACCAACGACGACCAAAAATTGTCCTTTGGGAATACTGAAATTGATATTCTCCAGTCCGACCGTGCCGTTCGGATAGACCTTCCCCACATTTTTAAATTCAATGAAATTATTATCTGTCATTGGCTCTATTTCCCTTCATTTATCTAGTTTAAGGAAAAGGGAGTACGCAATTTGCGTCTCCCCTTAATAACTTGATTAATAATTGAAGACTTATTTATCGATCTTCTTTGCGGTCTTGTCATAGTTTCTGATAACGTTGAAATTACTGTCCTTTGCATCTACATAACCTTCATGTGAGTAAACGGATGAAATAATTTCGTGACCCTTTTTAGTTTTAGCGATTTCCTTAAATGCTTTGGCAATCTTCTTATCCCACTTAGAACTCATATCCTTACGAACCGTAATCGTGTCGTTTGGGATCCCCTTCGTCGTGTAAATTGGAACGACCTTTTTCATAACATCCTTCGCATCTTTTTGAACTAAGACACGGGCCCCTTCAAAAACAAACGCTGCATCAGCAGTTCCATTATAGACAGCCATCACGCCTTGGTCATGACCCTTAACTTGAACCGTTGAAATATTGTTCTTATTGATATTTACGCCGTGATTATACAGTTCGACAATTGGATAGATCCAGCCGGCAGTTGATGTTGTATCCTGAACCGCAATCTTCTTACCCTTAAGGTCCTGAATCGTCTTAATCCCACTATTCTTACGAACCAAAATTTGCGATTTATACGTTTTGACCAGTTTATTTGTTTCCTGATCATTTGGTTGCTTATAGCCGTAACGTTCAGCTTGTAAGATAACCTTTGACCCATACTCCTTATGGGCTAAAACGTAAGCATCAGGTGGTAAGAATCCAACGTCAACCTTCTTGGACCCCATGGCTTCAACAATCGTGTTGTAGTCGGTTGAAACAGAAACCTTAACTGGAATGCCAAGTTGTTTCTTAAGTAGGCCTTCCAATGGTTTTGCCTTCGCCTCAATGGTGTTGGCGTTTGAAGATGGAACAAATTGGACCGTTAACTTCTTAGGTGTGTAACTGCTGCTTGATGAACTACTTGAGCTCTTCCCGCATGCAGCTAAAACCGTAACAAGCAAAAGTGCACTGGCAATTGTTGCTAATCGTTTGAAGATTCGCATCGAACTGACTCCCCTTTTATTTTTATTTAACATATCAAGTGTACCCTTGCCCCCGAACTATTACAACATGAAAATAGCTAATGTTAGCTTTTAAATTGAAAACTAGTGAAAATACGAAGGTAAAACGATTTATGACATTAAAACACGAACGATAGCTAATTTTAACAAACAAAAAAAGCGCTAACATCACGGTTAGCGCTTCTAAACCCATACATTTTGTGTTAATAATTTTTAAATGTCCATATATTGTGTCTATGAATTTGTAATAACAACTTTCATCCCGTATGGGACATTTTCATAAACCCATTTTGCATCAGCAATCGTCAACCGAACGCAGCCATGGGAATTGGCTTCTTTGCCAAGTCGATCTGCCTCAGATTTAATGTAGTTTCCATTTTTATCAACTGGCACCGAGTGGAATAAATAAACTCCGTGATCTTTCCAAGATACCCAATAATTGGCACCCTCACCTGATTGTTGGTTATAGAAAGAATCCCCACGTTCTGACTGAATCGTGTACGTTCCAGTTGGGGTTGATTTTCCCTTTCCCGTTGAACAATACATGGTGTACTTCAGCTCACTACCATCCATAACGTAAACCCGTTGATCCTTGATTGATACCTTAAACCACGGATTTTCCATGCTCTCAAAATTAGGGTAAGCCTTTTTTTGAGAGGATTTGTGCCAATTTACATTAATTGGCTTTGTTACTTTTTTCGTGTTTTTGGTTTGGCTTAGCTTTTCAGTCTGTTGCTGTAAAACCTTGGCCTGATGTTGTTGCACAAGAAATCGATTAATGAAAAACGCTGCCATCCCCAAAACAAAAATCACCATCAAAAACTTTAGTAATCGTTTCATATTGCCACCCTTAAATTTATTAATTACGTCTAGTTCTAATAAACCATATTTTAGCAATAATGACACGTTTTTGGCGTCAATTTAATCTAATTGTTAAACCTCTTTACTTTGTTTACGCAAACTTAATTTCTCAACGTTCAGAATCTTATCAGCGAGTCCATTATAAAAACTCGTTTCATGACTGACAACGATGGCGTTCCCTGGGAAGGCTTTGATAGCATCCTTGAGCGCGTTCTTCGTTTCGTCATCCAAATGGTTCGTTGGCTCATCCAAAACTAAGAAATTGCTTGGCTCAAACTCCATCATTGCAAGCTTAACCTTTACCTGCTCACCACCAGAAAGCTGGTGCATGGGCTTCATTGCGTTGGCGGAATCTAACCCACATTTGGCAAGCTTCGTCCGAATCGCCTTTTGCGGTAATTTTTCATATTGCGCCTGAATGATTTGAAGTGGTGTCATTTGATCATTTTCCCAAACTAAATCCTGACTAAAGTAGCTTACTCGAGCGGATGGTGAGAATTCCACGTGCCCGCCCTTAGCCTTAAGTTGGCCTAAGATTGTTTTAATCAGCGTTGACTTACCCACACCATTGAAGCCCTCAAAACCAACCTTTTGATTGGTGTTAACTGAAAAAGTAACTGGCTTTAATAAGGGATGTTCATAGCCCACAGACAGTTGGTCAACAACCAGCGCATTTTGTGAGCCCGTATCCGCATATGGGAAGTTGAACGTTGCTTGAATATTAGTCGACGGTGGATCAACCCGTTCCATCTTGTTTAGCATCTTTTCCCGTGACTTGGCTAAAGTTGAACGTGAACCAGCCTTAAACTTACTAATAAATTTCTCGGTTTTTTCAATCTTAACCTGTTGTTTTTCGTATTCGCGGCGTTGAACTTCTTCCTTTTCAGCCCGTTGACGCATGGCGTTCTTGAAGGTTCCACGATACTTAGTGATTTTCCCAAAGGCAATGTTGGCAATACAGTTGGTCACTTCTTGTAAGAATTCAAAATCATGAGAAATGATCATTGCGGCGCCTTCGTAATTATTCAAATAGTCTTCCAACCATTGAATATGTGCGACATCTAAATAGTTGGTTGGTTCGTCCAGTAAAATAACGTCTGGATTTTCCAACAATAGTTTAGCCAAAATAATCTTTGATCGTTGACCACCAGACATTTTAGCAACTTCGTGATCACGACCAATATCATCAAGGCCCAGACCAGAAATAACTCGTTCAATTTCGGTTTCAATATCGTAAAAGTTTCGGGCTTCGAGTTCCTCTTGAATTCGACCGGCACGCTCAAGCAATTTGTCTTCCATTGTTTCAGCATACTTCGTGTATAGCTCGGCCATTCGGTCATTTTGTGCGTATAGATCAGCAAATGCCGTGTGCAAAAAATCGATCAGCGTCATTTTTTCTGGGATATCGGCGTATTGATCCAAATACCCTACTCGAACCCGATTTTGCCATTTGATTGATCCTTCAAGTGGTAATTCCGCCTCCGTTAAAATCTTGATGAGGGTTGATTTACCAACACCATTTTGGCCAACAATGCCCATGTGTTCGCCCTTATTCAATTGAAAGCTTGCGCCATCGTATAATTTTTTATCAGCGAAACTCATGCTTAAGTCGCTGACCTCTAATAATGCCAATTCTGTTTCTCCTCTCAATGCTTGCTTCTTATATCGATCGTTTAAATCACGTAATAACCAGAGTACCACGCTCGAATAGCACGGTCAAATATTCAGAACTTGGTCATAATGGTATAATGTATCCCATTATGTTCCACATTTAATAGAATATGGAGGAATCTTATGGGAAGTTATCTCAATCGTCAAATACTCCGAATCGTTTGGATTGTCCTTCTATTCATTGGCTACCAAGCGGCAACTGCATTTTTAAGCACTGCATCAAGTCTCGCCGGAACCAATCCTGATCTGGCAGCTAAATACATCGGCTTAACGCTAATTGCATCCGCACTTCTACTTTGGCTCTTCCATTGGCTCTACCAAAAGCAACTTGCCAAAAATAATCCACGGCACTTTGGCCATACGCCACTCACTTCAAAACGGCTTTGGCAGTTTATTCTGCTATTCGCAATCATGTTTGGCATTCAACTAGTTTGGTCGCAGCTGATTGTTCATCACATTTTGCCCTCACCATCAAATCAAAAGCTGGTTGATCAAGGCGTCATGCAGCTTCCCTTATGGAATACCATTTATGATTGTATTGCGGCACCCTACTTTGAGGAAACAATCTTCCGGGGCTTCTTCCTGAACTTTTTCTTCTCTAAGAACACCCTTGTCTCAAATGTTTTGGGCGTTTTCGTTAGTGGTTTGATTTTCGGCTATCTTCATACACTGAGTTTTAATTGGACGTTGTTGCTTTACGCGAGTCTTGGCTGGCTTCTATCGTTCTCCTATTTGTATTTCAAAGATATTCGTTACAATATCGCCTTACACATGCTTAATAATATTTTGGGTTCCATTTAAAAAAGCGTCCTCAATTGAGGACGTTTTTTATGTTGGATTAACATTTGCCGCTAACGTATACGTCATCGTTGCTTGATAACGCTTTGCACCGTAAACACCAGAACTGAGCACCATCTTAATATTCGGATATGCTTTCGTCCAATAGCCGGTTGAATCATTTGCTTGCGTTGCAATCGCCACGTTTGTGTTATCGGCATTCACCTGATTTAATCCTGTATCAAACTTAATTCCAGCCGATGAGAATTGAGCAGATCCACTTGCAAATGGTGTCAATGCAGCACTTACAGTCCATCCATTTCCACTCGTCAAACCATCTACAACCGTGAGCTGAGTTCCGGTTCCCTGGTTACCGTATGTTGCCCCACCAGTTGGTAGATCGTGGTCGCCAAACTCTAATGGGCCTGGCACGCTGGTCAAGGAGAGCGATCCAGAAACAATTGGCGTTAACGTGACCGCATTTGACTTGGCTTTTAAGACGCTGCCACTCATCAAAAGGTCGCTCAGCGTTACGCCAGTCGTCGGTAACGGGCTCGTCACTTGAACCTGGTACTGAACCGTTACCTGGTCCTTTGCTTTTAGCGTCTGTCCCAGCGCAATCGATAAGGTGTTGCCACTAGTCGTTGCACTTGCCGTTGTAATTGCTACCCCGTTAACCAGCACACTTAGGTTTCCTTTATAGCCGAGATTTGCTCCCAAATCACTTTGAATGACTGGTGTTGTGATGGCGGTCGTTCCATCATTTGTTAGTTTACTCTGCAGGGTGACCGTTTCCCCCGCAGCACTGCTCGTTGCGTTTTTAACCGCTAAATTAGTGACGGTCTTGCCATTGCTCAATGCCGCTTTAGTCATTGACACGTTGGCTACCTGACTGTCATCCACTACTTTGACGGTCATGCTGGCCGTACCCGTTTTTCCCGTGGTCACCGTTTGCCCATTACTAAGTTTGACATTGGGTTGGGTAATTGTGGCCGTCAACGTATGGGTTCCCAGCAATGAGCTTCCCGTTCCTAGATTAAGGGCGCCAGAAACACTCCCACTACTTAATTTCAAGGCAAAGTTCTTACTAGAAGCGGCTGTCAAATTGGTGCCAGCGTTCGCGCTATTTCCAGTGACACTATCCTTCACGCTCACACTGTCCTGATTTGCGTAATCATCTACCCATGACCCACTGACGGTAACCGTCTTGCTGCTGGCCAGTTGACTGGTGTAGATTGTGACTGTTGATTCATCGAATTTCGTCGTTGGTGCAGGAATTGTCCCTTGAGTATAGAACATTGGCGCCGGCAAGATTTGGGCCGTATCGCCATTTGGTAAGGTTGATTTCCCGCCATAGTAAACGTACTGTCCCGCTGCAGTAGACGTGTTCGGCAGCGTTGAACTCGCGTCCGTTGCTAGGCTTACTTTCCCGGCCGTTCCAGCGGTTTTGTAGAGTGGTGCCAAATTTAGCTTACTTTTATCAACCGAAAGCTTGGCACTGCTCAACGCCCCTTCGCCATTACTATCCAGCTTAGAAGTATCAAAGTAGTTCGCAACTCTTGCAAATCGGTTTGCGCCAACTGCCCCCACCGTGCCATTCTGCGAACCAGAATAATCGGTTCCAGCGGCGTCGGTTCCTTTACCGGCATTTACCATGAGTCCGTCCAGTTTGATATCAAGCTTCGCTAGCCGATCGACTAGTGAATCTGTTTGAGAAACGTTAGGCAGTTCCGTCTTTTGCCCGTCAACTGACTCCCAGCTTGAAGTTGTCGTATTCAGTTTATTGGTGCTTCGAGTATCCCATGGAGATGCATAGGCATTCCAAGATTTAACGGTTGAAGTGACGGGCACATTTGTCCCAGAACTCACTTGATCCTTTTTCACGAGTGCGTAATCAACCGGTGATTTCCCGGGGTCAAACGTAAAATTAGTCCCACTTGAATTGATACTAAAAGGATCAACTAGCTGACTACTTCCGTACATCTTTAAACCTAGGTTAATCTTACCGTCCGCTCGTGGTGAAGGCATTAGCTTTCCTTTGGTTAATTGCTTATTTGGGGAGCTATCCGCCAAATTACCATTGTACTTTGCGATATCAATGTAAAAGTTAATGTTGGCGGTTCCATCAAATCCTGAACCAATTAGCCAAGAAAAGGTGTTCGCATTTTGTAACAGCGCCAAACTGTAGCCAATGGTCCCATTTAAGGCAACTGGCCCATAAACTGGTGGTAGGAAGTACCAGGACGACATAATCGATCCACCTGCATCAACTGATCCCGCTGCACTCGTGCCCAGTTCAGTTGGGGTAATTGAATCACCATTGTCAGAAACGTTATTTTTGAAGTCCTGACCATCCTGTGCGAAACGCGCTAATTTGATTGTACTTCGGTTACTAGGAAACAGGTATCTTTCCGAATGCTCAAGGGGAATTCCTTTTACTTTAAGGAAGAACGCGTGAGGATCATCCGGATCAAGGTAAACGTGGTGGTCAAACTGCATCGGAAATTGTGGTGAGCCAGCGATTGGTACAGAAATTTGAAGCATCATGAACGCTTGATCCCACACAATTGACTTAGCCATCGCACTGGCATCGACATCTTCCGGCATTTCAACGCGAACCATAACCCCGTAGTTTCCTGAAGACATATTGCTGACCAGGTTCCCGCCATCCGTCTTTGCCAACACGGCCCGAATTGAAATTTTTCCTCGGGCTTGTAAGAAACCACCCGTATAAGCCTGGTTACCGTTTGACATCAGTTGATTATCATTTAATTTAATATTGCCACTACTATCAGTCAGACTGGAAACACCACTTTTGTTCGTGCTTCCATCCGGAGAAACGTAGCCCGTTTTGTCCACGTAATTTAATGTAAAATCGCCATCAGAAATTTTAATATCTACTGGTGATTCCGTACTAATTGAGGTACCCGTATCTGAAACACCTGACGAACGAACCGTCCCAGTCGAGGCGGTGTAATCATTATTATCTGGCAAAGTAGCCGCCGACCCGTTTGCGATGAAAACAAATAAGCCAACGCCTAAGCTCAAAATGAACATCCCTATTTTTAGCCATTTTTTATCAACATTATGAAGCATCGCTGTCCCCCCAGTCCCCTAACTAGTGACGTGTGCCTTGAGTAGTTTAGTCCTTAACGCGGACGTTTGATTCGAAAAAGTAGCCAGCCAATTGTGGCGATGGCCAATCCGACAAATAGACCAATCAAAATTTTCACCCAGCTAAGCCCTGTCTTTTGCTGGTCTTGCATCGTAACCTGATTCGCCTTGACCTTAAATGATTCAGTCGATTGCCATTTTTGATCCGTGGCGTTTGCAACCGCCCGGTAGTTTAATTGATAGTTTCCAGCAGGTAACGGCTTATCAAGCGTAACCTGCCAATCAAAATTTGAGCGGGGCGCTACCCCAATCTCCTTTTGAGAAAACTTTCTAACAACCTGATGATCTTCTGCCCGAACAATTTGGCCACTGACAACAACTTTTGGCAGCACCCATGGTTGATCATTAATCGTTTTGATTTGCAGAATTCCCTTACCATTTTGCAACTTATACCGAGCTCCTGAAGTCGTGATTGATCCCTTTAGTGTTTGGTTGCTCTGGCGCACGACAATTGGAATGGCGACCGCATACTGGTTGGCAATGCTTTGCTTTTGCTTGTTGTCCGCATTGACAACCCTGATTCCGCCCATGCGTTGTCCCCTAAAAGAGTTAGTTGGCATCTTCAAGCTGAAGCTAACGCGCTTTGTTTCGCCGCTTTTAAGTCGGATGGTCTTCTTTTGCGGTCCATTGACCAGTTCACCAAATTGGCTCTGATCTTTTGAACGGGCCGTTCCCTTATCATAAGAAATAATCCCGTTCTCGTTTGTGTAAGCTGCATTCAAACTAAGTCGCAGCTGCTGCGTTGTCGCTTTTTGATTCACAACTCGAACCGCCACATTGACTGTTTCGTTGGCCTTCGTTTTTAAGTTGAAGTAACCGTCCTGCGAGAGTTCAGTCTCATCATAAATGGGAGAAACTGCAATGCCATTCATGTCTTCAGCTTGAACAGTTCTTAGCGACAAAATCATCATTAATCCCAAACTAATTAACGCCAGCGTAAAGTTAGTTAAATGCTTCTCCCATTGCATTTCATTCCCCCCGTTTCTAAACGATACCATTTGATAAGTTGATATTAACCGGTTTTAATAGTTATTGCTAATAATAACTCCTGAGGACCTGACACTCTTCCCCAATTTTCATTTTCAAACAAGAATAGCTTGACGTGTCCTCATTAATTTCTTATAATTGTCAGCAATTAGTCAGAGAAGGGAAAGTTAGCATGCTAAATCATTCAATCCAAAATTTGAATAGTGACTGGCAAAGCCGATAAATTGGGCAATCTTTTAACACAGATGCGCCTGATGAGAAAGACATCATTAGTACGTGTCTGTGTCGGCTAACTTTTCTGTTAATAAAAAGCCTGCATGGATTAACACTTTAACCCAGCAGGTCTTTGTTTTTCATCGGACAATTATCCTGCGCGGATGATTGTCTTTTTTTATTTTCCTGAGCGACTAAACAACTAATAAGGGGGATTCATAATGAAACGACTTTATTCACTCATTGCTATTATTTTAGTCTTTCTTGGCTTTGCATTTGTTCGTCAGCAACCGTCTCAACAATCGACGCGGACCCAAAAAACGCAAACCGTCGGAATTTTACAATTAATGTCCCAACCGGCACTGGACACAATCCATAAGGGGATCATGAAGGGGCTCGCCGATGAGGGCTACAAACCTGGCAAGAATCTAAAAGTTGATTTTCAAAATGCCGAAAATGATCAAAGTAACATGAAGACGATGAGTTCTCGCTTTGTGAACGAAAACGCTGATGCCATGATTGGTATTGCAACGCCATCAGCTCAAGCACTCGCTAATGCATCGGATAAAATTCCAGTTGTGTTAGGAGCAATTACCGATCCAAAGGGAGCTGGCTTAGTCAAGAATAATAAGCGACCTGGTGGCAACGTCACTGGGGTTTCTGATCAAGCACCGCTTAAAGCTCAACTTGATTTAATTAAGCAAATCATGCCCAAAATGAAAACCCTTGGGATTATGTATACCTCAAGTGATGATTCAGCAACCGCACAGTATAAGCAATTCAAAGCCCTTTGCAAAAAGGAAAACGTGACGCTTAAGGCTTATTCAATTTCAAACACCAACGATGTTGATCAGGTTTCTCAACAAATGCTGAGCAACGTGGATGCCGTTTATGTTCCAACGGACAACACAATTGCGTCTGCCATGCAGACGTTGGTTGCAAACGCCAACTTCGCTAAGGTCCCCGTCTTCCCTGCCGTTGATTCAATGGTAAAGGATGGCGGATTAGCAACCCTCAGTATTAATCAATACAAATTGGGTGTTGAGACCGGCAAAATGACCGCACAAATTCTTAAAGGAAAACTCAATCCAGCAACGACACCAATTCATTTCTTCCGAAGTGGTGAAATGACGATTAACTTGAAGGAAGCCAAAAAACTTGGTATTACGCTTCCTAAGTCAGTTGTCGAAGAAGCTGAAAAGAACGGGGAGGTATTCAAATGAATTTAGTTGTATCCGCAATCGGGCAAGGACTCCTATGGGCAGTCCTTGGGTTAGGCCTTTTTCTAACCTTCAGAATATTAGACTTTCCAGACATGACTGTTGAAGGAACCTTTCCAATGGGGGCCGCAGCTTGTGTCTCCGCCATTTCACACGGTATCTCACCAATCTGGGCAACCCTTATCGCTGTCGGCGTTGGTATGTTGGCAGGACTCGTCACCGGCCTTCTTTATACAAAGGGTCGGATTCCAATTTTGCTAGCCGGAATCTTAGTCATGACGGCCGCTTACTCCATTAACTTACGAATTATGGGCCGAGCAAATCTCTCCTTATTAGGCAAATCAACCCTATTCAAAACACGTTTTCTTCAATCATTACCACCCTACTTTGACAGTGTTGTCCTTGGCATGGTGATGATTGCAATCGTGACGCTATTATTGGTTTACTTTTTACAAACCGATTTGGGACAGTCCTTCATCGCCACTGGTGATAATGAAGTAATGGCCCGCTCACTTGGAATTCACACCGACAACATGAAAATCATGGGACTGATGGTTTCAAACGGGATGATTGGTCTTGGTGGTGCCCTAGTTTCTCAAAACAACGGCTACTCCGACGTCAACATGGGAATCGGAATTATCGTCATTGCCCTTGCTTCCATCATCATTGGGGAAGTCGCATTTGGCGAATTAACAATGAATCAACGATTAGTTGCCGTCACGTTAGGGTCAATTTTGTACCGCTTTGTGCTCCTAATTGTTCTAAAACTTGGCTTCAACGCAAATGATTTAAACCTATTATCTGCCATCGTTCTAGCACTTTGCATGATGCTGCCAGTATTCCAAAAGAAGTTCAATTTCCGTCATATTCTAAAGAGGGGGCTTGATACCAATGAGTAACCCAATTCTAAAACTCGATAATGTCGTCGTAAATGTTAATCAAAATACACCCGAACAAATTACCATTCTTAATCACCTAAATTTAACGGTGAATGATGGCGACTTCATTACTATTCTAGGTTCAAACGGTGCTGGTAAATCTACCTTATTCAACGCAATTGGTGGTAATTTAAAAATTGATGAGGGGCAAATTAGCCTTCGTGATAAAAATATTACCCACCTTTCAGAAGAAAATCGCACTCGATTTTTGAGTCGCGTTTTCCAAGATCCCAAGTTAGGAACGGCGCCCCGAATGACGGTTGCCGAAAATCTACTGTTAGCCAAAAAGCGTGGTGAAAGTCGTCACCTGACCCCTCGCGGATTGAAACAACAAATGGCTGGGTTCGCTAAGCTGACATCAACAATGAATAACGGTTTGGACGAACGGTTAAACACGCCAACCGGTAACCTATCCGGTGGTCAACGTCAGGCTTTAAGCTTCCTTATGGCAACGTTAAAACGGCCAGACATTCTCCTATTGGATGAACATACTGCTGCGCTAGACCCTAAGACGTCGCAACAGTTAATGGCCGCCACGAACGATCGAATTAATACTGAAAAGTTAACCTGCCTCATGATCACCCATCATTTGGAAGACGCTTTGAAGTATGGTAACCGCCTAATTGTTCTTCAAGATGGCCAAATTACTTACGATGTTTCTGGCGCTGAAAAAGAAGCGTTAACCCAAGAAAAACTGTATTCGTTCTTCTCAGATATTGAATAGAACAAAAAAATAATCCTACCTCAAAAATGAGATAGGATTATTTTTTGTCTTCATTTATTCTGCTGGCGATAAAGCCGTTTCCTTTACCGTTCCAAATCGTAAGGCAACCAAACTAACAATTAAACATAGAACTCCAACTGCTAAGTCGGATTGAAGCGTTAAAGCTGGGTTAACGGTCACTAATCGTCCACTGATTAATGGTACCGTAACTGATGCAATACTTCCAAATGTGAAGAAAAGTCCTGTGATTCGGCCCTTATTTGCTGGGAAGAGTTCGCTTAAAGCGTTTAAGCCAACCTGCATGATTCCGCCGGCTGCTGATAATCCAAAGGTAAATGCTGCCATCAAAGCAATGGTCGCACTTCCCGCAAAACAGATTCCAACTAACGCTGCGACAGCAACAGCATTGAAAACAACTAACAATTTGAAGGGACTAATCCCAACTTTAAGCATAATTGAAATAAGGAAGACACCGGTTAATGACCCAATGCTGTACAACGATAGCATTCCATGTGCGGCAACGTTATCCAATTTCAAAACTGACTGGGCGTAGTAAGTTCCCCATTGTGTGAACCAGATCATCAGTGCCATTGAGCCGTATCCGTAAATTAAGAGGCCCACTGCAGCAATTCGCTGACCCTTAGTCAAATGCTTAGTTGCAACGGCCGCGCTTTCACTTGATTGCTTTTTAGGAAACTTGGTCATTGGTAAAATAGCTAAATTAAATGCCAAAATTGCTAATGCAAAGACGAATGATGATCCGTACCAGAAATGATTTAGTTCAATTGCGCTGACCATGATTGGCAAAACAAACTCTCCAGCTGACATAGCAGCTTTTATCAACACCGTTGAAGCTGACTGATGCCCCGGCATTTCCATGAAAGTTGGGTAAGTACCAGAATCCAAGGCGGAGTTGGCAACCCCTGCTAAAATAGTTAAACCGTATGCAACAGGTACGCTGCTCGTCATTAAGATTCCGGCGAAGAAAATGGCGTACGATAAAATACCAATGTAAATAAATGGCTTCCTACCCCATTTGTCGGACAAACTTCCTAAAATGTAGTAAGCGAGCAACCGGCCAATTCCTAATGCTGAAATAACGTAGGCAACGGTCGCAAGTGACGTATGCCATCCCGCCTGTAAGACCTTCATATTTTGGGTCAGAATAATTAATCCAACACCGTGGACGAAGTAGTTTAAGTAGAGAATAATGTTCAATCTGATTGTATTTGCTCTGGTCATCTGTGACACCCCATTTTCTAATTTTTGAAACAAAAAACCGGTTAGCATCTGCTAACCGGCGTCTTGAAAAATCATCCAAATAGAAATAGACTATCGCGCTCACCAGCTAGCATGTATAGACACCTAGCTGGATTGTAAAATAACTCCCACCTTAGATGCGATCTCGTTAGACCGCACCCTTGGAAGATGCGGTTACCTAAAGTAATAGAAGTTATAATACCAATTGTTGAGTTTGAGTTGAGCCTGCTTCATAGTGATGATCTCCTTCCGAATTGAATACATTTATTAAAACATTCTAATAATTCTTTGTCAACTCTAATTTAAAATTAATCTTTCCACTTTTCATACGTTTTGATTAAGCCCTGGGTTCCGTCATCCCCCAGATTGGCCTGTTCAACCATCGTTTCGTATAGTTGCTTTGCCAATTTTGTTGACGGTAGATCGAGTCCCATTTTATCTGCTTCATCAAGCGCAATCCGTAAATCTTTGAGGAAGTGTTTCGCAAAAAATCCTGGAGTGTAATCCTGCGCTAAAATTCGCGGAACATAGTTTTCCATGCTCCAGTTATCGGCGCCACCACTACTCAAAGTAGCAAGCACCTGATCAAGTGGCAATTTCGCATTTTTCGCATAAACGAGCATTTCAGTCAATCCCGTCATGGTTCCAGCAATCATGATTTGATTGGCCATTTTTGTATGCTGACCAGAGCCGGCCGCACCAAAATAGTTAACGCGTTTTCCAATCAAATCAAATAAGTCAGATAACTGTTGGTAGGCGGATTCATCCCCACCCAGCATCACGGTTAGTGCCCCTTTTTGAGCACCAATATCACCGCCGGAAACGGGAGCATCTAAAGCCAGCGAATTATGCGTATGAGCTTCTTTATTAATTTTAATTGCTAAAGAGGGCGTGCTGGTTGTCATATCGACGACGATGCTCCCTGGTTTTAGCCCCGCAAAGATCCCATTTGCGCCAAAATAAACGGACTCAACGTCTTTGGGAAATCCAACCATGGTAAAAATAACATCCGTTCGATCAGCAATAATTTTAGGCGTCACGGCCCATTTTGCACCCTTATCAATTAGCTTTTGCGCCTTTTGTCTTGTTCGGTTATACACCGTTAAATCATGACCAGCATCGATGAAATGTTCCGCAATCGCAGCACCCATGACACCCGTTCCAATAAATCCAATATTCATCTGAGTCACCATCCTGTTCTAATTTAATCTAAAGCCATTTAGGACGAATAATCAAGAAAAAAATGGGATGCCAAATTCGCACCCCATCTCATCACGTTTATTCAGCTAATTTTTGATCTAAGTAAGCCGCAAGTTTTTCACGTGGATAAACACCGGTTACTTTTTCAGTTGCCTTACCATTTTTAAAAAGTACGAGACTTGGAACGCTCATGACCTTATATTGCATGGCAATGTCTTGATTGCCATCAACGTCCATTTTTGCAAACTTAATTTTGCCATCATACTCATCTTCAAGCTGCTCTAAAACGGGATCCATCATTTTACATGGCGCACACCAAGATGCCCAAAAATCAACGATTGTCATCCCGTCTGCAGTTTGGCTTTCAATATTATCTTTCGTTAAATTAACTGCCAAATTAAGACTTCCCTTCGCTCTTCGAATGTTTCGCTCTAATCATATGAATGAGAACCGTCACCACAACGGCGCCAACCACTATTCCACCAAATACGGGTGCCGGAATCTCGATATCAATTGCCGGGATGGACATAAATAATTTAATTGCGATAAATGCGATTAAAATGTAAGCCATTGGTTCAAGTTCAGGAATCTTCTTCATTAGTTTCATGATAAATTCAGCAATCCCCCGCATGGCAAGAATCCCAATCATCCCACCTAGCAGAACGATAACTGGGTTCGGAGAAATTGCGAGTGATGCAAGAACTGAATCAACAGAAAAGATGATGTCCATCATTTCAATTTGTACCACGACCGACCAAAATAGTGAGCGTTGACTCTTCTTACTATTATCGACTAAATGGCGCGTATGCGTGACTTTCGTTTTGGTGAAGTAACGGAAAGTTAGGAACACCAAGTAGAGCGCGCCAATCACCTTTATTTCCCACAAGTGAATGAGGAAAGTTCCTAATCCAATAATTAGGAACCTAAAGATGTACGCACCCCAAATTCCGTAGAATAATGACTCTTCTTGGAGCTTTTTTGTTGGCAAGCTTTGCGTCTGCGCAGCAAGTACCACCGCATTATCAACAGATAATAGACATTCAATCAGCACTAATGAAAAGATTAAAAGCCAGTCGTTCCCTGATGTAATAACAGTTTGCCAGTTATGAAGATCAAAAAAGGGTCCGTATAACTCACCCAGTAAATGTAACAACGATAAATTCCCCACTTCTAATTTCAGATTGATTTGATTCTAGCATTTTACCACGAGAATTGCTATCCCTAGTTATCATATTGATTTAAATTGTAGGTTTGAATCATTTGGATAATTTTTTGGGCATACTTTGGATCGGTGGCATAATTATTTTCCTGTAAAAATTCTGCTGCCGTTTGATAATTAGTGGTTGCTTGGGGAATGAACTTAGCTCGCAAAATTTTGTCATGATCCAAAATGGCGGACTTTAAATCGGGATAGTCTCTAAAGTAATCGTTCACCGTTATCTTTTTACCGTTTTCGTATTCCGTTGTTGGAAACGCCTTGGTGTTTCCTTCGTAGCTCCCCTTCATGCCAAATGGATTATTGGCCTCAAGGTAGAGCGTCGACTTCCCCCAGTTGGACTCCAAAATTGCTTGGGCAACCACGATGCTGGGGAGGACTTGTCGATTTAGTTTATACACACGTTGTGCTGGAGCAGCCATCTTTTTAATGAACGCTCGTTGTGCGTCAGTCAGGCCTTGCGACGCAGAAGTGGATTGAGTTGTGGCCGTCGCACTGCTGTCAAATCGGTTCACCACGTATTGACGAAGTTTAAGTCCCGCACCGAACACCAGGACAACAATGACAGCGACAATCACAAACGCGACGACGCCATTACTCTTTTTTCGCTTTGCAATCACAATAACCCTCTTTCCTTTGTTAGATTGGTTTGAAGTATAGGGACTCATCTGGAGAAAGTACGCTTTTTAAAGTCAACTTATTAAAAAATTACAGAATCACAGTCCCGGAACCTCATCCCGTTTGTTCAGATTATCGACTACCAAATCATTAATCACTGAGTAAAATTTAGGCTTTGTCCAGTTGAGCATTTCCGGCGTCAATTGAAGTTTCACAATGGACATCCGGTCATACGGCTCAAAATAGTAACTAAGGGACTCACTACTCGTTGCTGCCCGATAAATCGAATAAGTCCTTTGATGATCAGTACTTTTCGGAACACTCACACTATTTAACAGGTGCCAACTACTAATGACCGCTTCATCTTCATTTGCAGGAATATTTGCCCGCTCCTTATCGTAAGCAGCTCGAATAAATCTGGAACCCGGCGTGAAGGATCCAGTTGGTACTTTCTTCCCCGAAAAGTTACCAGTTGTTACTTTAGACGTATTCAAAGGAACCGTCCCCGCCTTGAAGGCTGGCGTAAATTCCATATAATCCTCTAACTGATTAATTTGTTTCTCAAAATTATGTGAATTGGTCAAAATTCCCAATGGGTTATTCCGGACTTCCATTGGCTGCTTCGTGGGCTCAATGACCACGATCCGTCCCGTTTTGTCCAGAACAGTAAAGTGGAGCTCTGGGTGACCGTAGGCTTGATCAGCAAACTCATCGGTCATTAGTTCAATCTCCGATAGGTACGCTTCAATTTCAGCGACTGACTTAAAATTTCCTAACAAATAAAAGGGAAGTTCAAATGGTGCCAATTGCGTTTTCTCAGAGTTTCGCTGAGTTGAGAGGATTGATCCATTGGAAAAAGTTAACTTTTGGACGCTAAGCCCCCACTCATTGATTCCGTCTGACACATCTACTTCGTCGTCATGAGGACCTCCGCCACCAATGAGCGCATACTTATTTTTATATTCATGATGATCGTAGACGCTTTTCCAACTGTAATCTCTGGGGGTAAAAAGTGGCATACTTCCCATTCGATACCAGTCCATCGTCCGTGAAAGTAAATGCGTGCCATCCTTTGCAATTTGTAGAATGCTTGTGCACATATTTAATCCTCCTCGTATTATTAAAAT
>NZ_AZGJ01000110.1 GCF_001436395.1 Secundilactobacillus malefermentans DSM 5705 = KCTC 3548
GAGTGTTTAAATAATTATGTGTAAATGATTCATTGAAAAAGGGAAGCCTCTCCCTTATGATAGTTAGCGTCTAAACAAACATCACAGGAGGCTTCCCCATGAATCAGTTTACCAAAGAAATCGTCACAGCACTAGCGCAGCGTCAGGATCTAGATATTATTTTCAAAGATCAACTAGAAACGGCCGTTAATGAGCTATTACAAAATGAACTTTCTGCATTTTTAGGTTATGAGCCCTATGATAGGAATGGCTTCAATTCAGGAAATTCTCGTAATGGCCACTACACGAGAACCTTTAATACAAAATATGGCGAATTGAATCTTACGATTCCCCGTGATCGAAACGGAGAATTTGTTAACCACACATTACCAGCCTATCAACGACGAACAGACCAGTTAGAACAAACCATCATTCAGCTTTATCAAAAGGGAATTACCACTCATGAGATCGCCGATCTGATGGAAAAAATGTATGGTTCCTATTACACGCCACAGACAGTTTCCAATCTAACTAAGGTAGTTAACGAACAAGTTGAAGCTTTCAAGAATCGAACGTTATCAGAACGGTACGCTGTCGTTTATTTAGATGCCACATATCTTCCCTTGCGACGTGACACAGTTGCCAAAGAAGCAGTTCATATTGCAATTGGCATTCAACCTAATGGTCATAAGGAAGTGCTGTCTTACAAGATAGCTCCGACAGAATCTAGTTCTGTGTGGTCTGAAGTATTAGCTGATTTGAAGGATCGTGGCGTACAACAAACCTTACTTTTTGTGGCCGATGGATTGGTTGGCCTCGAAACTGCCGTTGGTAAATATTATCCCAACGCCGTTATTCAGCAATGCCTAGTTCATGTAAGTCGTAATATTTCGCATCATGTACGGGTTCATGACCGTAAAGCTGTGTTAAATGATTTTAAGTTAATTCATCAAGCAACCAATAAACGAATGGCTGAGCACAGCTTAGCCAACTTTGTTGACCATTGGCGCAAAAGATATCCCAAAGTTACGCAAGCTTTATTAAAGAACCAGAAATTACTGGTATTTTTTAATTTTCCACCGGCTATCCGGTCTAGTATTTATAGTACCAATCTTATCGAATCATTTAACAAAAAATTTAAGCGACAAACAAAGAAACGTGAACAATTTCCCAACGAAGAATCTTTGGAAAGAACCTTAATGACTGTAATTCTTGATTACAATGACAAATTTGGGCGACGAACACATAAAGGGTTCAACCTAGTTCAAGACACTTTAGAATCAATGTTTTAGTTCAAAAGTGAGAGGCTTTTTCATTTACACATAAAATTTGACACTCTCA
>NZ_AZGJ01000111.1 GCF_001436395.1 Secundilactobacillus malefermentans DSM 5705 = KCTC 3548
TGGGCCTAGAATAAAAAGTGTACAAGTTAAATAGAGACTCTGATTTAGTATAATTAAGGAAGTAAATTGGAGGATCAAATAATGACGAAGCACAGTTATGACAAGGAATTTAAGGAACAGGCCGTTCAGTATTACTTAGATAACAAGGATCACATGACCATGAATGAAATAAGTAAGAATCTAGGTATTGGGGCTAGTACATTACATAAATGGATTAAGCTGTTTACTGAGACTGGGGAGTTTGGCCGTGGCTCTGGTAATTTTGCCAGCGATAAGGACAAGGAGATTGCACGACTAAAGCGTCAACTTCGTGACGCTGAAGGAGCGATCGAAGTGTTAAAAAAATCAATCGGGATTCTGAGCAAGTAACTACCGAAAAGGTATACCAAGAAATGGACGTTCAGCACGCTTTGGAATCCCACCCTTCCATCAATGGTATGTGTGATTATGTTGGAATCTCAAGAAGTGGTTACTATCAACGAGAAAAGCGTCATAATCACCAATCACCGCGAAAGCTTCGGAAGAAGTTTATTCAAGGTGAAATTAAAGCAATTTGGCTCAAAAGCCTTTGTATTTACGGTGCCGGCAAAATCACCCAAGAACTTCGCTCAAAAGGATATAAGATCGCTGAACGAACTGTTGGTAAGTATATGCGTGAACTTGGCATTCACGCCGTTTACCTAACCCCTTGGACGACAACCACTCGCAATTCTAAGTTTGATAAACAGCTAATAAATATTTTAGACGAGCAGTTCAATCCATTGCGACCAAACGCCGTTTGGTGCATTGACACCACTTATATTCCAGTTCATGACGGATTCGTTTATTTAACCAGTATTATGGACTTGTACTCCCGACGGATCATTGGTTGGGACTTATCTGAAACCTTGGAGGTATCGAATGTCATCCCACTTATTGAAAAGACTAAGCACAGTCGCCATATTAGCAAGCCATTAATCATGCACAGTGATCGTGGTAGTCAGTTTACGTCTGAAGCTTACAATCAAGTTACAGCTAACATGACATTAAGCTATTCAAAGAAAGCTTATCCTTGGGATAATGCCTGCATTGAGTCGTTTCATGCCTTGATTAAGCGTGAATGGATAAATCGGTTTAAAATCCATTCATACTCCGAAGCTAAACGACTAGTTTTTCAGTACATTGAAACGTTTTACAACACAGTTAGAATTCACAGTCACTGTGGATTCAAATCACCAAAGCAACTTGAAGATGAGTATCAAACTCAAATTCAAAATTTAGTCGTGGCATAGGACAAAAAAGTCTCTATTTAAATTGTTTATTTTATTGACAGGGGACCA
>NZ_AZGJ01000112.1 GCF_001436395.1 Secundilactobacillus malefermentans DSM 5705 = KCTC 3548
AAAGGAGCCATCATAAACTTTTCGCGCATTTTAGAATCAAGTTAGCCACTGTCTCAAAATTTTTTGGACAATAAAAAACATCAAGAACAGATATCCTGTATCATTGAAGTTCCTACACAAACAATGGAAGAGGATGTTGTCTTGATGCAGAAACAGGATAGCACACACCGCCAAAAAGGTCAGCACTTAACATCACTCGAGCGCGGAAAAGTGGCCGGATTCCGCCAAGCTGGGAAGTCCAATCGTTGGATTGCTGCTGAAATTGGCGTCTGCCCGCAGACCATTAATAATGAAATCAAGCGAGGTACAGTAGATCAGGTCAAGAAGAGTAATGGCAAGCGCGTCTACCATCGACAATACCTACCAGAGGCTGCTCAGGCACGTTACGAGACTGCACGCTTGAGCTGCCATCGTCCTGACAAGTTCGCCAGTGTACAGGTCTTCTTAGCCTGGTACGTACAGCGAGCTAAGCAGGACAAATGGTCGCCGGATGCTTCAATCGGCTATGCCAAGCGACACAAGCTGTTTACTCCTGAAGAGCTTGTTTGTGCCTCGACTTTGTACCAGTACATTGACGACCAACGCCTAGAGATTCGAAATATCGACCTGTTGGAGAAGACTAAGCGGAAGACCTCTCACCAGCACCACACCAAGGCTAAGCGCCTGGCTGGCCGCAGTATCGAGGAACGGCCTAAGGTCGTTGAACGACGCAGGCAGTTCGGTCACTGGGAGATGGATACCATTGTCGGTAAACGCAATGGCAAGGAGAGCGTCATCTTGACTCTGATTGAGCGCAAGACCCGTTGCCAACTTCTCCGCTTGATCGAAGGACGAGATGCAGACTCTGTGAGCTATGCATTGCGTGGAATCAAGCGCGAATGGGGAGCTTGCATCAAGACCATCACAGCAGACAACGGACCCGAGTTCACCGCCTTAAATACTGCTTTTGCTGGGACGGAAACTGAGATCTTCTACGCCCATCCTTACACGTCCTGCGACCGTGGCACCAACGAGGCACATAACCGGATGATCCGCCAGGACTTCCCTAAGGGCATGTCCCTAGATGACATTAGCCCTAGTCAAGTGCAGGCCACGCAAGACCGCTTGAATCAGTTGCCTCGCAAACAACAGGGCTACTGCACACCCCAGCAAAACTTTGAGGCCGAAGCTCGGCGCGTTCGCCGCATGGCCCAGTAGTCTCTCTAGCGCCACAACTTCTATTTGATAACGGCCTGTTCTGGGATTGTCCTCAACGACTGGCTAACTTGTTCTTGCAATTTACGATCATAAACTTTTCCTGGTCTTC
>NZ_AZGJ01000113.1 GCF_001436395.1 Secundilactobacillus malefermentans DSM 5705 = KCTC 3548
AGAACAGAACACTGACAATGAGCGCTCTTGGAATTAAACGTCATATGAGCTCATTTAAGCCGTTTTAAGCGTTGCAGTGCATAATTATATTAAAACTGCTTTAAAATCACTTAGAAACAAAAATAGGGGCCTTAAGTGGTTGAACAGGCGATGACTGAACTAAGCGAATGTGAAAGGAGCTTTTTAAATGACCAAACCAAGCAAAGAAGTCGAAAAAATAGAGCAATTGCTGGCTGACCCCTGGGCAGTCGATATTCAAGGCATTTGGGAGCAAGCAGCCCATAATCCAGATCCTGATAAATGCAAACTGTTTGACGCGTTACACACTTACCTCTTAGAGAAACGCCAAGAGCAAATTATCAACGAAAAGCATTTCGTGATTTAACATGGGCAGGTCAAATAATCAGTGACTGAAATAGAAAGGAGGCACAAAACATGGCTAAGACACGAACATATATGGACAAGTATAAATTCACAGCTGCAGAAAACCAACGGTTTGCCCGAGCAAATTTTACCAAGTTAGTGCATACTAATGCTCGCTTTGAAGGCGTTAATACCACTTTGCCACAAACACAAACTATTATGGACGGTATGAGCGTAGCAGGAGTACCTGTTGAAGATGTTTTGACGATTGTTAATTTAAAGCGTGGGTGGCAATATATCACTGCTCAAAATTCCCCTTTAACGTTAACCATGGAAAAACAAATCAACAAGATTGTGGCAGCGGAAGACGCCTTAGTACCAGGAGAATTACGGCAAGGGAAAGGAGGAGTTAATTTAGGTAGTGAAGACTTTTTTGAACCGCCTTTAATTAACGAAAAACAAGAACAATCCTTTTTACAAAAAATCTTGGCTGATCCACGAACGACGATTACTGATAAAGCATTGACTGTCATGTATCATAATATGCGCCAACAAATCTTTTGGGACGGAAACAAAAGGACGGCAACTTTAAGTGCCAATAAAATTATGATTGACGGTGGCGCTGGTTTAATCAATGTCCCATTAGATAAGTGGGATCAATGGAACGAACTAATTGCCAATTATTATCAGACTAATGACATGACTAAAATTAAACAGTGGACATATGATAATGGTATTCAAGGATTACAAATTCGAGCAAATAAAAAATTAAGTGCTAATGAATTAAACCAGATGTACAAGTAACTAAAAAAACGGATAAATTAGAACTTAAACTAGTTGAAGACGAGATTAGTAAAAGAACCCAAAACCATCTCAAAGACTTTGCTAAAAACAATCTAGAAATTAAGCCAAAAAACAATC
>NZ_AZGJ01000114.1 GCF_001436395.1 Secundilactobacillus malefermentans DSM 5705 = KCTC 3548
GTTTGATGATGCTTGATATGGAAATCATATTTGGTATTGATGTCAGTAAACATAGTTCAAACGTAGCCATTTTGATTGATGGCAGGACGTTTAAAGAATTTAAAATAACCAATAACCGACCAGGTTACAAAATACTTGATGATGCGCTTAACAGTTTTAGATCGCCGAAGGTAATTTTTGAATCTTCTGGCATCTATTCCCGAAGTATACGGTCCTTTCTTCAAAGGGAAAATTGGAATTATACGGAAATTAACCCATTAGCAGCAAAAAAAGACATGGATGGGTTTAGGCATAATAAAAATGATCGGTTAGATGCCGTTTCATTAGCAATGGCAATGGCACAACATCATTATCAGTCGACCTTTAAGGAAAAAGCTGTGTATGGCGAGCTTCACGACTTGGAGCGAACCTATCAAGAATTCAACGAAGATATTGTACGAGCTAAAAATCGATTACATCAAAAGTTGCAGCTTACTTTCCCAGAGGTGGAACAATTTATAAGCACGACCGATGGTGCATTGTATTGGCACGTCGTGCAACAATTTCCACATGCCAGCCTTGTATTAGCAATCGAATTACCAGCGTTAGCCCAATTCATTTTAAAGGCTACACCAAAAAACATGAGTGAGAAGCGTGCATTCGCTCTAGCTAGGCATCTTCATGATTTGGCAAGTCAATCTGCCCCCGCAGTTGATTACAACGCTCACGCAGTTCACTCCGTTATTTATCTAGCTAACGAGGTTGAACACTTAAGCGGACTTAAGGCAGATATTATTGAGGAAATGACTAAGATTTCAAGCTTACTTGCCGAAATCCCAATCTTAGAATCAATTCCGGGATTCGGTATTAAAACAGCAGTTTGTCTCTTAGCTGAGTTAGGTGATATTAGCCGATTTCATAGCTCCAATGCCATTAATGCATACGTTGGAATTGATTTGATCCAGTATCAATCTGGGGATTTCGAGATGATGCAGCATATTCGAAAGCGCGGTAATCCATATGCAAGAAAAATATTATTTAAAGCTGTCTTAAACATGATGAGTGTCGCCAAATATCATCCATCGAATATCAGTATTTTTTATCAACGCAAAAAGCAATCTTCTAGTGAATCACACACTAAGAAGATTGCCATAGCTGCGATGGGACGTCTGATTAGGACCATCTACCACCTAATTAAAAATAATGAATTATATGATTCAACACAATTCTCACCAGAGAAATAAATCATAATTCATTCACACACAATTATAAC
>NZ_AZGJ01000115.1 GCF_001436395.1 Secundilactobacillus malefermentans DSM 5705 = KCTC 3548
GAAGTCGCCGATGGCGACAACAAGGTCAAAACCCATATAATCAAAGGAAGACGGTGACTGACATGGCAATATTCCACATGAGTTTTAGTAATATTAGTGCTGGTAAAGGACGAAGTGCGATTGCCAGTGCCGCTTATCGAAGTGGTGAAAAGCTATTTGATGATAAGGAAGGTCGCCACTATTTTTATGCCCGATCGATCATGCCAGAAAGCTTTATTTTGACGCCAAAAAATTCACCTAAATGGGCGAGTGATCGAGAGCAGTTGTGGAATGAAGTTGAAAAGAAAGATCGTAAATCAAACTCACGGTATGCAAAAGAGTTTAACGTGGCTTTACCGGTAGAATTAAGTGAATCCGAACAGAAAGAATTACTGACAAAATATGTGCAAGAAAATTTTGTTGATGAGGGCATGGTAGCCGACGTGGCAATTCATCGCGACCACCCAGATAATCCGCACGCTCATGTGATGTTAACTAATCGGCCGTTTAATTCAGATGGAACATGGGGAATTAAGAGCAAAAAGCAATATATTTTAGATGATAATGGCAACAAAACATATACCGGAACTAGCAAGTACCCTAAGAGTAGAAAGATACTGATGGTCGATTGGGATAAAAAAGAAAAAATAACTGAATGGCGGCACAATTGGGCGGCAAGTGTAAATCAGGCTTTAGAGCAAAAAAACATTCCTGATCGGATCAGTGAAAAATCATTTGTGGAACAGGGAATAGCTGACACACCAATGCAACACGAGGGAATCAATAGCAAACGGCATGAAAGAAAGGCATTTAATCAACAAGTTAAGAACTATCGTAAGTCCAAAGCTGGCTATAAAAATATGCAGGAGAAAGTACTTAATCAAGGCCACTTGGATAGCCTAAGTAAACACTTCTCGTTTAACGAGAAAAAAGTGGTTAAAGAGTTAAGCCACGAACTGAAAACTTATATTAGTTTGGAAAGTTTAGATGATAAGCGGCGCATGCTATTTAATTGGAAAAACAGTACCTTAATTAAGCACGCTGTTGGTGAAGATGTCACTAAGCAATTATTGACGATTAACCAACAAGAAAGTTCACTAAAAAAAGCAGATGAACTCTTAAATAAAGTAGTTGATCGCACGACTAAAAAACTTTATCCAGAGCTTGATTTTGAACAGACAACCGCGGCTGAACGACGGGAATTGATTAAAGAAACTAATAGTGAACAAACGATTTTCAAAGGCAGTGAATTAAACGAACGTTTAAT
>NZ_AZGJ01000116.1 GCF_001436395.1 Secundilactobacillus malefermentans DSM 5705 = KCTC 3548
TGAAGTGAACCCCAAATATTGGACGAAACTTTAAGCAACTTTCTGGGTGGTAAGAGTTCGGTATTTAACCGGACTCTTACCACCCAGTTTTGTTTTAATTCTAGAAAAATTATAATATTGAATCCAGCTCGATATTGCTGAAGTTAACTCTTCAAGCGTATTGAGCTCTTTTTGATAGTACACTTCTGCTTTCATTATGTGAAAGAAGCTTTCCATTGCGGCGTTATCTAAACAGGTTGCTTTTCGAGACATACTTTGAATAATTCGACGTCGTTTCAAAATCTGAACCCAACGAATATTCTGATATTGGAATCCTTGGTCTGAATGGATTGTTGTGCGATAACCTAATTGTTTGGGAATGCGATTGATTGCTGACTCTAAAACCTTTGTCGTGAATGTCACAGTTGGATTTAAAGAAATATTATAGCTAAGTACTTCGCCAGAAAACAAATCATAGATACACGTAAAATAAGCACGCTCTTCAATCGTTTTCTTGCCCCAACGAATTTCAGTAATGTCTGTCGTTAATTTTTGATAAGGACGATCTGACATGAACCGGCGGTTAAGTCTGTTTTTCGCAATAGTGCCAACCGTTCCTTTATAAGAATTATACTTTCGAGATTGTTTACTAAAGGCAGTCGACAGTAGGTTTAATTTTCGCATCAAGCGTAATACTTTCTTGTGGTTAACGACTATACCCATTTCGCGTAATTGCCCAGTAACCTGACGATAACCCGCCGCAGGAGCCTTAGTCTTGAAATCAGTAATTGTTTGTTTAAGTCCCGCGTCTTTGTCGCTATCAACGGCAACGTGACTTACAGCGTAGCTGTATGTACTTTTGGCCATTCCAACTACTTTGAGGATCTTGACAAGCTTATAGCTCGACCTTAATTCTTGGATGATTTGTGCTCGTCGTCTTGTTGTGATCGAACCAAGGCCTTCAATTTTTTTAGATATTCGTTCTCAATCTTTAGTAATTCGTTCTCTTCGCGTAAATGTTCTAGTTCACTTTGCTTCTTAACTTTCTTGTTTTGTTTATTCGTTGGCATTAGCTTTGGTTGCCCCTTACCACGATACAAGGCATCAACACCATTTCTTTCGAAAGAACGTTGCCATTGCCAGATTGTGGACGGCGCAGAAATATCGAAGTTAAGGGCAGTTTCAGTTAAGGACGCCTGGTTCGTTTTCATCCATTTTAAAACATTTACCTTAAAGGAGCCATCATAAACTTTTC
>NZ_AZGJ01000117.1 GCF_001436395.1 Secundilactobacillus malefermentans DSM 5705 = KCTC 3548
AAGGGTAGGACGTTGCCACGCAATTTATTCCGATATTTTTAGATGGTGAAAGTTGTTTAAACAACGGGAGGTTCGAATCCTCCTATCGGAAGTTAGATGGAGAGTTGTCCGAGCTGGCCGAAGGAGCACCATTGGAAATGGTGTAAACGGGCAAAAACCTGTTTCGAGGGTTCGAATCCCTCACTCTCCGTTTACAAACAAATATGACCCGTTGGTCAAGCGGTTAAGACACCGCCCTTTCACGGCGGTAACATGGGTTCGAGTCCCATACGGGTCATCTTGGAGGATTAGCTCAGTTGGGAGAGCGTCTGCCTTACAAGCAGAGGGTCACAGGTTCGAGCCCTGTATCCTCCATTCAATGATATAATAATGGTTATGGTCCGTTGGTCTAGCTGGTTAGGACGCCTGCCTGTCACGCAGGAGATCACGAGTTCGAGTCTCGTACGGACCGTTGTTATGTTGTTATTAATTTAATACTTAACATCTTATGAGGTAAATGGCTCGGTAGCTCAGTTGGTAGAGCAACGGATTGAAGCTCCGTGTGTCGGCGGTTCGATTCCGTCCCGCGCCATTATGGATGGGTAGCGAAGTCTGGCTAAACGCGGCGGACTGTAAATCCGCTCCTTCGGGTTCGGTGGTTCGAATCCACTCCCATCCACCATAGGGATATAGTTTAATGGTAGAACTACGGTCTCCAAAACCGTCGGTGTGGGTTCAACTCCTACTATCCCTGTTAATGATGTTATGGCGGTATTGGTGAAGTTTGGTTAACACACCGGATTGTGGTTCCGGCATGCGTGGGTTCGAGTCCCACATACCGCCCTTGATTGGGTTATAGCCAAGTGGTAAGGCAACGGACTTTGACTCCGTCATGCGCTGGTTCGAATCCAGCTAACCCAGTTGGATTCGATCAATTTTATAACATGGCGGTATAGCCAAGTGGTAAGGCAGAGGTCTGCAAAACCTTCATCGTCGGTTCGAATCCGATTACCGCCTTTGCCCAATTAAATGGGAATATGCCGGAGTGGCGGAACTGGCAGACGCGCTGGACTCAAAATCCAGTGTCCGTTGAGGACGTGTGGGTTCGAACCCCACCTCCGGTATAGGTGTTATATTTATGTATGAGAACTGGGAATTTTATTCTTGGTTCTTTTTTTGTGGTCTAAAGTACTGGTAGATCGGCGTTTCTAGCCTAATAATAATACATTTATTCGGCTCTTTGTCAAATCCTGT
>NZ_AZGJ01000118.1 GCF_001436395.1 Secundilactobacillus malefermentans DSM 5705 = KCTC 3548
TAACTTTATCGGAGCCCTTCATTTCGCTTGTGCTGGACAGGAAATCATTGACTAAAAATATTTTACAAGACGATAGTAACGCTGCAACTGGCCTGATTAATAAGGACGTGTTCACGAACACCAAAACGAACAAGGACTTTGGAACGCAGGCCGGTACGCTCACGAGTACCAACGTAAAGGATGCACAGGCAGCTTGGAAACAAGCCCGTAAAGAACTGAATTTAAAGGGCACAACTAAAATTAAATTGCTTACTTTTGATAGTGGTACCCAACGGACAACCGCACAATACATTCAGGGCCAAGTTCATAAGTATCTTCCAAAGTTAAAGATTGAATTAACGATTTTACCAGTTTCTAACTTTATTAAGGATGCGACTGCTGGTAAGTTTGGCATTTATTTAGTAAGTTGGGGAGCCGATTATCCTGATCCATCAAGTTTACTGAGCCTGTTTGCGTCAGATTCTGGAAATAATTGGGGCAGTTATAAGAGCAAGCAGTATGATGCCTTGCTTGATAAAGCCAATGGGGCTGATGCAACTAAGACAACAGCGCGTTGGAATGATTTGGAAGACGCTCAGAAAATCCTGCTTAAAGATAATGGTATTTCACCACTTTTTGCTTCTAAGTTAACGTACTTAAAGAATCCGAAACTAAAGGGAATGGTTACAAACACGCTCGAAGGTGGATTCTATTACGCAAATGCCTATTTAGAGAAATAAAATTTTTGACTGAAAGAGAGTAATTTAATGGGACAATATATCGTACATTCAAAGTTAAGAAACATTGGCGCACAAGTTGATCAACAAACTGGACAACATCGATTTATTAGTGATGAGCCAATCTCGGGGCATGGAACTGATGCGGGTCCAAACCCCGTCCAATATCTATTGAGTTCAATTGGCGGATGTTTAGCAATTACAGCTAACGATGTCGCACGTAAAAATGATGAGCTTGAACTGAAAAAATTTGATGTCAAAACGAGTGGCACAACCACCAATTTTCAAGATGGGGGTTCAGCAGTTACTAAAATTAAAGTCCACGTTGAGTTGGAAACAAATCTTTCAGATTCAGATCAGAAAGTATTTATGAGTCGCGTTTTAAAGGGATGCACGGTTCACAATACGCTGAAGAATGCTGTTCCAATTGAATTAACTATCAACTAATAAATGAATTTCTTTATTGATTGAACATACAAAAAACACTTTCCGTTTTGAAGGGCTCCGATAAAGTTA
>NZ_AZGJ01000119.1 GCF_001436395.1 Secundilactobacillus malefermentans DSM 5705 = KCTC 3548
TGCTTGAGCAACAACAATTACCACCAGAATTTGAAAATCATGAGCTTAATCGACGAATGAGCGGGTATAATGAATTTCACTTACGAGATACCCCGAAAAACAAAACACCAAGCGAAACTAACGATGTCTTGGTGGTTTATACGATTGATACAGATGAACTAGTCTTAATTGGCATTCGAGTCGGCTCGCATGATCGTTTATTTCCTGGTCAAAATCGTTCTAAAAGGTATCGAAAAAATGACGAATAAAGGAAGTTATTTTTAGTATATAAAAATAAATGGCCCCTAATATCTTGATTATAGATGTTGGGGGCCTCTTTAACAACGGTCAGCTTTGAAATTATTGAGTAAAGTATCTTGAACCTCTTTAAGAACGTTCGAATCTTTGATTGGTAAGACAACTTGTTGCATAAAATAACCTCCAGTAATAGCATTTGATTTATGTATCTACGTAGGATATACTTAGCTTGAAATAATAATTTAGGAGGGGAAACTATGGAACTAATTAAAGAACAAACACGCTTAGCAAAGTGGGGAAACTCGAAAGCTGCTAGAATTCCTAGCCAGATTATTAAACAATTGAAATTAGATGATAACCAAGATATGACAATAACAATTGAAAATGGATCAATTGTTTTAACACCAATAAAAAAGAACCCAACCAATATTCACGAACTATTTAAGGACTGGCAAGATGACGGAAAACGTGATCACGAGCTTGATTGGGGAAAGTCAGAAGGTAATGAACTTCAATGGTAAGTCAGGGCGATATATTTTATGTTAACTTTAATCCAAGCCGTGGTCATGAACAGATGAATAGGCGGCCGGCCATTGCTCTAAGTAATGATCTAGTCTGTCAAACAAGTAACATGACGATTGTGGCTCCAATTAGCAGTACCGAGCGTAATTTTCCTATGTATCATCGGCTAAATAGTAGTCAAACAATACATGGGAAAGTATTATTAGATCAAACAATAGCCTTAGATTTGCGGGCAAGACATGTCACTGATGAAGCCATTGTCGATCATGTATCGCGTGAAGAACTAGAAGAAATAATCACTTTGTACAAATTATTGTTTAGTATTGATGACGAATAAAAGAAGTCATTCTTATAGTATAAAGATAAATAGCCCCCAATATCTATAATGTAGATATTGGGGGCTATTTTAACAATGTTTTAGAGGGGTTATTAGTATATTATAGACCCTATATATT
>NZ_AZGJ01000012.1 GCF_001436395.1 Secundilactobacillus malefermentans DSM 5705 = KCTC 3548
CAACAGGATTTGACAGAGAGCCCAACAAAATCTGTTCGATATGTACTAAGACGATTTTTTCTGTTTGGGCTTGGTCTTATCTTTTTCAACTAACCCAATGCTAACCTGTAATGCCTTGTCAACTTGCTTCATCGTTGCATCCTCTAAATGAGTCACACGATCACGCAATCGTTGCTTATCAATCGTCCGAACTTGCTCCAACAGGATAACTGAGTTCTTTTCAATTCCTGTGTGATCTGCGGTAATCCCCACGTGCGTTGGCATCTTAGGCTTTGAAATCCGGGCCGTGATTGCTGCGACAATCACAGTCGGACTGTAATGATTACCAACGTTATTTTGTACAATTAATACGGGTCTCATTCCGCCTTGCTCAGAACCGATTACTGGTGACAGGTCTGCATAGAAAACATCGCCGCGTTTAATTTCAACGTTCGCCAATTATTTTCCATCCCCTTTTACGTGTCCACAATAACTGGGCACAATTAATTCCAAATTTTATCCAAATGCCACTCCGCTTCCTCTTCGCAAGCGGCAAACTCCTGAGTGATTTCCCGATTCAACTCCGACATTTCTGTGTATCCCCTTGCTAAATCATAAAAGTCATCGTGCTCGCCACTCAGTTGCTTAGTCGTTAATTCCACGAATTTACCTCCAAATTAAACTGGAATGGTGTCATAACCCAACTTAATTTCTCTATAATCTGAAATTAAGTTTACCATGCTTTCACCAAGAAAGGAACTACTTTGCTAGTGAAGATACTTTTTTGTAAGCCTTTCAGCAAAACCACACGCAATTTCATAGTGGTTCGTTTGGCAATGGTCAGCCAATTGCTGCAACGTAATTTCTTGATTACCACTCTTGCCTACTAATACCACCTGTTGACCTGGTAAATAATCTTTTGGCAGTCTAACCATTATTTGGTCCATGCAAATTCGACCAAGAATATCGCATTTTTGGCCATCAATTAAGACGTAAAATCCATCAAGATTTCTTCTATATCCGTCAGCGTATCCAATCGGAATCGTCCCCACAAATTCATCATGCTGGGCCGTATAGGTTGCCCCATAACCAACGCTGTCACCCTTTTTAATTTGCTTGGTAAAAACCAGTTCACTTGATAAGCTCATGGCTGGATGTAACTCAAATGGTGGTTCCAATTCAGTCCCAGATGGATTTAAACCATACCCAGCAGCACCGTATCGTACCATATTAACGCCTTCCAAAGGGTGGTGCCAAAGAGTTGTTGCAGAATTGGAAATGTGCACGAACCTTGGTAATTTAGGTAAAGTTGAAATAAGCTGATGCCATTTTGCCAATTGCTTCTTGAAATATTGATCATCTTTCATATCAGCAGTTGAAAAATGGGTAAAAATACCATCAAAGATAAATTGAGGCTGCTCTTCCAAAAATTTATACGCCTGAAGTAAATCGTTCGACTCCCGAAATCCAATTCTGCCCATGCCGGTATCAAGCGCCAGGTGAACAAGCAATGGCTTAGACTCAGCCTGTAGATTCTTATTTGCCTGCACTAACCAGTCTAAAGAGCCCACAGATGCCGCAATTTCGTTCCGTGCCATTAGTTTGGCATCAGTAGGGGAAGTTATGCCTAAAACGAGAATTGGGTCTGAAATCCCACTTTCTCGTAGTTCTAGCGCCTCATCCAAAATGGCAACACAAAATCCAGTTGCGCCTGCTTGCTTAGCGGCATTCGCGGTTTCCACCAATCCATGTCCATACGCATTGGCTTTCACCACCATAAATAATTGGACCTGATTGGCCAATAGCTTGATTGCTTCTTTAATATTATACTGAATTGCCTTCAGATCAATTGTTAGAACACTTGGTCTATGAATTCCAACTACCATCAAATTAGCTTCCTTTCTAAAATAACCTCAGTCATCACAAGCTTTTTTGTATGAGAAATTGACAAAAACGCACTGCCTTCGAATGGATGGTGACTAAATACTGGCTTACCTAAATCGTCCGCAGCAACTTCCAATTCCTTGAAACCAAGTCTTTTTCCAATTCCGGTTCCGAATGCTTTGCTATAAGCTTCCTTAGCTGACCATCTATTCGCCAAATAAACAAGTGCTGCACGACCTTCTAACTGCTGATAAGCGGCAAGTTCAACATCCGTTAAAATTCGATTTGCCAGGGAAGTTTGGGAACCCTCGCCCGTTTTTAATCGATCAATTTCTTCAATATCAATGCCCAGTCCATAAATCATGGTTTGCCTCCGTTGAGTTATTCAGAACTTAATTATAGCATACTGACAATTGTCTTTCTTCTTTGAAAACTGTCACAAAAAAAGCGAAATTCCAATTGGAATTTCGCTTTTCATTAGTCTTTATTTCTGATAGTAAAGCTTCGATTACTTGATGAAGCACTATGGCTCTTGTGATTACCACCATTATTTGAACGATGGTCGCCACCGCCACGGCGATCGTTTGAACGACCTCCGCGATCGCTTGATGAACCACCACGACTTCCGCCACGTGATCCACTTGAACGGTGATCGCCACCGCCTCGGCCACCACGTGATCCACCTGAACGATGATCGCCACCGCCTCGGCCGCCACGTGATCCACCTCGGCTTCCGCCATGTCCGCCACGATAACCACCAGATTTTCCACCGCCCTTGTGTCTTGGTAATGGTCGTTCTGGGGTAATCTTAACGGGAGTTTGGTTAGACTCGTCATTAGTAAGATCATTTAAAAGTGCAGCAACTAAGTCAACCGTATCGTATTGCTCTAATAATGATTTAGCAACTTCGCTGTACTTGTCAGTGTCAGTACTCTTAACTAAGTCCTCAACCGTACTCTTAGCATTGGCAAGTTGGCTAACCAATGCTTCTTCATCTGTAGGTGGCTTCAATGGAAGCAAGCGCACCTTGGTTAATTTCTCAATTTCTCTCATGTAGTCCATTTCGCTAGGTGCAACGAATGTTAATGAAACACCATGATGTCCGGCACGGCCAGTACGGCCAATACGATGGACATAACTATCTGGATCTTGAGGAATATCAAAGTTATAAACATGTGTAATATTATTAACGTCAATACCACGAGCAGCAACATCTGTTGCCACAAGAATATCAAGTTTGCCAGTCTTAAATTCGTTTAAGATTTGCATACGACGCTTTTGAGTTAAATCACCATGAATACCAGCTGCGTTATAACCGCGAGCTTGTAAACCAGAAGTTAATTCATCAACACGACGCTTCGTTCTCGTAAAGACCAGCGTCAAGTCTGGTGATTGAACGTCAAACAAACGTGTCATAACGTCAAACTTCTCGAAATCTTTAACTTTAACATAATACTGATCAACTAAATCAGTCGTCAATTCTTTGGCTTTAATCTTAACGTGTTGAGGATCAGTCATAAACTGAACACCGACACGCTTGATTTCAGGAGGCATTGTTGCAGAGAATAACAGTGTTTGTCGATCCTCTGGCAATTGCTTGATGATATCTTCAATGTCATCCAAGAATCCCATGTTAAGCATTTCGTCGGCCTCATCAAGAACTAAAGTCTTAACGTGGTCTAATTTAACTGTTCCGCGACGAATATGATCCAATAATCGACCGGGAGTTCCGACAATTATTTGGGGGTGACTCTTCAAACTGTTAATTTGGCGACGAATATCGGCACCACCATAAACAACTTGAACTTTTGCATGTTCGTCTTTACCTAATCTAAAAATCTCTTCTTGCGTCTGAATAGCAAGTTCACGTGTTGGAGATACAACCAATGCCTGTATTTGAGGATTGTGTAAATCAACTTTTTCCAATATTGGAAGTGAAAATGCAGCGGTTTTACCCGTTCCAGTTTGTGCTTGTCCAATGATGTCTTTTCCCTGTAAAACTAATGGGATTGTCTCGGCCTGAATAGGAGTTGCCTCTTCAAAACCGCTTCTTTTTATTGCTTTAAGCAGTGCATCGGACAACCCAAGCTCTGTAAACTTCAAATAAAATTCCTCCTGTGAATAACGTCCATGATGACGTCTACCTGCTAACGAAAAATCCGTTCGTCTTAAGTCGCAACCAGCGTGACCATGAACTGTTCTAATCTTCTTAAACGTAACTAAACAATAGTACAACTAAACGCATTGAAACGCAACTAATATTTATTGGATATATTATTTTAATGCGTCTAAAACCTCTTCTAAGTGGATACCGTGACTGCCCTTAATTAAAACTAAATCATCAGCAGTCACTTCTTTTTCAAGCTGCATAATTAAAGCGGACAAATCTGTGACCGAGAAATAATGCAATTGACTGGAAGAATAACGATCAATTAACTTAGCATCTAATGCCTTCATATGCGTGCCAATTAGGTATAAAGAACTAATTTGCAGAGGGTCTAAATCTTCAGCCAATCCCGCATGCATTTCATCAGCTTCATCACCCAATTCAAGCATATCGCCTAAAACGGCGATTCGCTTACCCTTAGTTGGCACCTGGGTAAACGCATTTAGAACAAATTTTGCCGCCGTTGGATTTGAATTATAGACATCACTAAGAATCTGTTCGCCTGCTGATCCCTTAACCCATTCAGTTCGGTTTTCAGTTGCGTCGAACTTCTTGAGTGCTTCACGCATGTTAGCCGGTCGAATCTGATACGTATCAGCTACGGCCAGTGCAGCAAGCGCGTTATTGACGTTGTATTCGCCAATTAACGGAATCTCAAAAGTTTCATCTGGCCATTTATTAGTTTTAAACGTGGTCGTTGTTGGTGTTGCAACAACATCAGTTGGGTAGAAATCAACGTTTTCTGAACGACCGAACGTTTTCTGAAGTTGACTCACTGATTTAGCCCGTTCGGTCAGCAACGGTTCATCCCCATCATAAATGAAGACGCCATCCTCTTTTAACCCATCAATAATCTCCATTTTGGCATCCGCAATTTTATCTCTCGTACCAAAGAACTCAATGTGCGCTTCACCAATCATGGTGATAACTGTCAAATCGGGTTGAACAAGATTACTTAAAAATTCAAGTTGACCAGGTCGATCCATCCCCATTTCAATGACCAACAATTCAGTCGTTGGCTCCATAGAAAGAATCGTGACCGGTACCCCAATCTCATTATTAAAGTTTTCCTGAGTCTTGGTCACGTTAAATTGCGTGGCTAAGATTGCAGCAATCATGTCCTTCGTCGTTGTTTTCCCATTTGACCCCGTGACAGCAACAACTCGTGGATTAATTTTCATCAAATAATAACGACTCAATGCCTGCAAAGCTTCAAGCGTATCTTTGACCACAATCACTGGAAAGTCGGTCGGAATATCCGTTCGTTCACTACTCCAAAAAGTTGCGACCGCGCCATTGTCGATTGCGCTTTTAATGAAGTCATGCCCATCTCGATTCCCAGATAACGGTACAAACAGTGTGCCATCCGTGACTTTGCGACTATCAAAACTAACACTGGAAACCTCGAGTTCGTTCCACTGTTCAATATCATTATCGGCATTAACCGCCTTGGCAATTTCTGCAAGTTGCATTTTCATATTGTTAACTCCTATTTTGTTTCAGAAAATAAATTTAAAATGAGACCAAACTATGGATATAATTTGCCCTCATCTCTATTATCCATTTACTCGCTGATCAACTGATTACCATCACTTAAAAAGGACAGCATCTAAATCCAAAGTCAATTATACCATATCTTAATTTAAACTAAGATTAAGGGAGGCTCCTTCAAAGCTCTCCCAAAACATCAAATGCTTCCTTACGCTCAATATTGAGTTTCCATCTGTGCTCCGTAATAACGTAAATTAAGGTTGCGACTCTTTCGGTATAACGAAACACATCTTCCTGTTCATGCCAAGTGGGCTGCTGTTCCGGCTTTAATTCCGCGAAGACTGGAATCAAATACTGACGCTTTCGTTCCACAACTTGATCAAATGCAAAAATGACGCCTTCCCTAAAGAGGGGTTGCAACTGATTAATAATTTCGTCAGAAAGATCATTCACTGCCAGTGGCCGGTTGAACATCGTCCAACGTTTACTATGCATCGACCGCAAATGGCGTTTCATGGAAATATCTAGAATATGACTAAAATCCTTTAACCGATGAAAATAGCTTTTTTTAAAATTGTCATGAATATCCAAACAAGCATACCGATTTTGAAGTTTAGCGTAAAAAGGTAAATTTAAATGAGTTTCCATGTGGGATAGGTACAGTAGTTCTGCTATTTCGGTTGGCATCAATAAATCAACGTCATCTAAATCTTGAAAATCCAACCATTTTTTTGGTCTCAGTTGACGATCTAGTAAAAAGTTGCGGACATCATTTTGTCCCACAACCATTTGAAAATGAGTGTGCGTGTTGACCCGATTTCCCTCCACAGAATTATCAATTAATAAAATCTTGTCGGGAACTTCCGAAAGACCGTTCACTAAATCAGCGTCACTAATCCCAAAGGTAAAAATGACGTTGTTTAGCTCTTCCATATTTATGTAAATAAAATTATCCCGCATTAATACTCACGCTCCGATTGATCCTTCTAGGTCAATTGTACTACGAAAGTATTCATGCGGGATAAAGATACGCATTTATTTACATTTTTTCTAACCGTTCAATCCGATCCGCAGTTGCTGGATGAGTATCAAACAAGTGACTGGTTCGCTTCTTTTTCTTTGGATCCGATATATATAGCGCGGCGCTAGCGGAATCCACGTTTTTCATCGGTTGGCTACTATCTAGTTTTTGTAGTGCCGAAATTAACCCATGCGGATTCCGAGTTAATTCAACGCTTGAGGCATCCGCTAAATATTCGCGGTTTCTAGAAAGAGCCAATTGAATAATTGTTGCCACAATTGGCGCCAAGATAATTGAGAGAATGGATAGAACCATAAAAATGAGATCAATCGCGCTCGAGCCTTCCTTACGATTACGATTTCCACCACCCCACCATAAACCACGCATTCCAAAGTTGACTAGAATAGAGATCGTCGAAGTGAGCGCAAGTGCAATTGTCGAAATTCGAATATCGTAATTTCTGACGTGAGAGATTTCATGTCCAATCACGCCCTCAAGCTCTTCACGATTCATCATTTCGAGTAATCCACTCGTTGCCGCCACGGCGGAGTGTTGTGGATCATTCCCAGTCGCAAAAGCATTTGGACTTGGATCATCAATGATATACACCTTTGGCATTGGCACTCTCGCAACTAAAGCCATGTCTTCCACCACGTGAAAAAGCTCAGGCGCCTCATTGGCATCTGTCACCTCACGCGCATGATTCATCGTCATAACAACGTTGGTTGACTGAGACACCATAATTAATGTGTAAACGAGTGCGATCACAACGGCGACAATCAGGCCGCCAAGCCAAGTTCCATAAAAATAGCCAATCGCTGCGCCAATAAGACTCACAAATAAAATGAACCCTATCAAAACGTAAATTGTTTTTCGTTTATTCTGTGCAATCTGCTGAAATAACAATCACATCACCTACTTATCAAATCCCTTAAAGTCATCGTCAAAGTTAACTTTTGGCGTTTCTTTCTCTTCTTCTGGAACTTGAAGATAGTCGCTTTGTTTGAAATGGTGAATGCCTGCGACAATATTGCTTGGAAAGCTTTGAATCTTCATGTTTAGGTTTGCAACAGATGAATTATAAAGCTGACGTGAATAGGCAATTTTGTTTTCAGTATTAGACAGCTCTTCCATTAATTGCGTAAATTGCGTATTCGCTTTCAAATCAGGATAGTTTTCAGCGACTGCAAATAATGATTTTAGTGAGCCACTTAATTGGTTAGAAACCTCCATTGTTTTTTGGCGGTCTCCGGCTGGAATCTCAGTCATTTGATTCCGAAGTCCAACGACTCTTGCCAGGGTTTCTTGTTCATACTTTGCATATCCCTTAGTTGTGTTAATCAAATTAGGAATCAAATCATTACGACGTTTTAACTGAACGTCGATTTGACTCCATGATTCTTCAACGTAGGTTCGCATTTTAACAAGTCCGTTAAATTGAGTCATGTAGATGATTGCAATCAATGCAATCACGACGATAATAATAATCCATGTAATCATATAAAAGCCCTCTCCCTTAGTTATTTGACCCCATCATATCAGAGTTTGTAATCCCTTACTAGTTTGAGGGGTATCCCAGCTGAAACTTGACGATATCTTTAAACTTTTCTAAACTAGCTTTATTGAATCAAGGAGGTTCTTATGAAATCAGTTATGTTTGTCTGCCTAGGAAATATTTGTCGTTCACCTATGGCTGAAGCCATTTTTAACAAACTCGTTTCCGATGCAAATTTAAGTCACAAAATTACCGTTTCCTCACGGGCAACAAGCACCGAAGAACGGGGAAACGCTCCTCATCCAGGTGCGCAAAAAGTGATGCGTCAACACCATTTGAATTTTGACGGCTTCCGTTCTCAGCCCATTTCTCAAGAAGATTTTGAGACAGCTGATTTTATCATTACGATGGACAATCAAAATATAGTTAACCTAAACCGGATGGCGCCCGCCAACACTGCTGAAAAGATTCGGCTTTGTTTAGACATCCTACCTGATCACCGTGGTGAGGAAATCCCAGATCCTTGGTACACGCATAAATTTGACTATACTTATGAAATGTTAGCAATGGCTTTGCCTGCTTGGTTAGACGTTGTTAAAAAGAGTCTATAAAAAAATGGAATTAGATGACCGACCACTCCCACATGGTCGAAATCTAATTCCATTTTTTATTTATTATTAAATGATTCATTGAATTGTTTCTTAATGCTTACCGAAGTGTTTGCGTAAGAAGTACTATCTACTAATTTGCCTCGTAGCATCAGCCGCCTAGCACCCGTGGCGTCACAGGTGACCAACGTGATGATTGGTTTTTTAGTTTGGTTGACAACATCAATCCGTGTTGCAGCGATGAATTTTCGGGTATAAACCTTGTACCGATAAACCCGCCGCATATTAGTTAAATAAATACTGTCGCCAACTTTAGTTTTAAAGTATAACGGACTAAAGAGAATATCACGACGAACCATGTGGTGGCCAGCTAGAGGATAATTACCAGTCCCCATCTTTTGGTCTGGTCTCATTGTTCCCGCTGCAAGCGCCAAGGTTTCATTACTGACACCCTTGCCAATTGGCAGATGGACATTTGACTTTGGCACCAAAATCTCACCAACGACACTTAATTTTTTTTGATTCAAACGCGCCTTAGCAACCGTTGAAAAGGTTAACGTTTTTGCATCTTTAAAGTTGAAATTAGCTTTCTTCTTTTCGTTTTTTTTGACAGTTTGTTTCGTTACTTTCGGCTGATACGATGAAACCATCCAGTTCTTAATTTGCTGATTAAAGATTAACCCTAGTGAAACCAACAATAGAATCGTAAATAAGATTCGAAAGAGCCATGCTCCCACTTTTCTTTTTTTGCGTTTCGACATGAACTGAGCCTCCCATTAATAATGACTATTGACTCTTTAAATGTTACCCTTATAATCACAAGTAATTTTAACGTACCTAAGCAATAAATGAAAGAAGATTGATGTTTTGAACACTAAACCACCTGTAGTCCCACAGGCAAAGCCGATTTGGCGACAAAATCTGCTTATTCTGTGGTTTGGCACCTTTATGGCTGGTCTCGCTTTTAGCGAAATCATGCCATTTTTATCCCTATACGTAGACACGCTCGGCACCTTCACCAAGAGCCAACTGAATCTTTATTCTGGGATTACGTTTGCGGCAACCTACTTCGTAACTGCCATTGCCTCTCCCATTTGGGGTAAATTGGCTGATAGTAAGGGCCGGAAAGTCATGCTCATTAGAGCTTCACTTGGCATGTCCGTCATTATGGCCTTAATGGGGCTGGTAACAAATGTCTGGCAATTAATGGCCTTGCGTTTCATTCAAGGAATCTTTTCTGGCTATATTAGTAACGCTAACGCCTTGATGGCAACTCAAGTTCCAAAGCGCAAGAGTGGTCAAGTCCTCGGTACTTTGGCAACCGGATACGTTGGCGGTTCACTATTTGGTCCCCTATTAGGCGGAATTCTTGCTGAAATATTCTCCTATCGAGTCACATTCTTCATTACGGGCGCTCTGCTACTATCCGTTTTCTTTCTGAGTTATTTTTTCGTTCACGAACAATTTACTCCCGTAAAAAAGGAAAACATGCTTTCAACAAGCCAAGTTGTCAAAGTCTTAAAGAATCCTAAGTTAATCATTGGCATGTTTGTGACCACCTTGATTATTCAAGCATCAAACAATTCAATCTCACCAATCCTCGCTTTATACGTCAGAGAAATTATGCCGCATGGATCAGCGGTCACCTTCTATAGTGGAATTGTCGCCGCAATTCCAGGGGTTGCCACCTTATTTGCGGCACCTCGACTGGGAAGGCTAGGTGACCGGTTTGGGACAGAACTTGTTTTATCAGTTGGATTTATTTTTGCCATTATCGTTTATATTCCGATGGCGTTTGTAACCAATGTGTGGGAATTAATGTTCCTACGATTCTTAATTGGGATTTCAAATGCCACCATGTTGCCAGCTGTTCAAACAATTCTCTCAAAAAACACGCCGGCAGAAGTAACTGGACGGGTTTTCTCCTATAATCAATCCTTCCAAGCTGTTGGAAACGTGTTGGGACCCTTAATTGGCTCATTTGTCTCAAACACATTCGATTATCGCGCTGTGTTCATTTCGACGGCCGTTCTTGTCTTACTGAATTTTGGAATGGTTTGGCTCAATACTAGTAAATTACGTAAAAAGCACCTAAATGACATTAATTAATTTTATTCTTCAAAAAGAAAGGGCGACGCAATCAAATGATTACGTCGCCTTTTTTGTACAAAAAAACCGACATCTCTGCCGGCTCTAAAATGCTTACTTTTCTGATAAACCATACTTCTTGTTGAAACGATCGACTGCACCGTCGGCTTGCAAGAACTTTTGCTTACCTGTGTAGAATGGGTGTGAGTCTGAAGTGATTTCAACACGGATCAATGGGTAGTCTTTACCGTCTTCCCACTTAACCGTTTCTTCTGAAGTTGCAGTAGAACCAGACAAGAACTTAAAACCAGTACTTGAATCTTGGAATACAACTTCATGGTAATCTGGATGAATATCTTTTTTCATAATTTTCTTCGCTCCTTTGCCCTGAATCATTTGCTGAGACAGAGATTCATAAATAACTAACCTTTGTACTATAACATGAATTTAAACTTCAATCAATGGACTAATTAATTTTTATGATTCGACAACTTGCACGTTCTCTAATTTTGCAACAGCACTCAAACTAGTCAGCTTCCGAATAATACTGTCGTAGCCACGTAAAATGTTATCGGCGTCTTCGATTACAGTCGTGCCCTCTGCCATGAGTGCCGCTATCACGAGGGAAGCCCCCGCTCTGATTTCCCCAGCGTCAACTCTTGCCCCAATTAATTTATCTGTATGGTCTACCACAATCATATTGTCCTCAGAGCGAATGTTGGCTCCCATCCGCTGCAATTCACTTATATGCTTCAATCGCTTGGGATAAATTGTATCAACAATCATGCTACTCCCCTCTGCTAAAAGAAGCAGTGGCGTGATTGGCTGCTGCAAATCCGTCGCAAAGCCTGGGAATGGCATTGTTTTCACTTGAATCGCATTTAAATGATTGGATTTAGGTACGTAGATACTATCCTCGCCAATTTTTAAATTAACGCCCATCTCGATTAACTTTGCGGTGAAAGATTCCAAATGTTCAGGAATGACGTTATTTAGCGTAATCCCATCTCCAACGGCAGCTGCCATTGACAAATAAGTTCCCGCTTCAATTCGATCAGGAATAATTGTGTGCGTGGCCTTTGCCTTTAGGGTTGCGACCCCTTCGATTCTAATTACATCCGTGCCAGCGCCACGAATATTCGCCCCCATATTGTTTAAGAATGTTGCAATATCAATAATTTCTGGTTCTTTGGCTGCATTCTCAATAACGGTACGGCCAGTGGCTTTGACGGCCGCCAGAATTGTGTTAATTGTTGCACCAACAGAAACAACATCAAGAAAAATCCGAGCACCACGGAGTCCCGTATCCCCAGTTTCAATTTTAACGGTGCCATCATGTTCTTCCACTTGGGCTCCTAAGGCTCTAAACGCCTTGATATGCTGATCAATCGGCCGCGGACCGATGTTATCACCACCAGGGAAGCTCACAATTGCACGCTTAAATCGGCCTAAAAGAGCGCCCATAAAGTAATAGGAAGCCCGCAAACTTTTGATTGCCTTGCTAGGTAGTGGCGCTTCCACGATTTCAGTTGGGTCAATACTAAGGACCCCATTTTCAAATTTTGAGTAAACGTTCATTGATTTTAAAATGACCATGAGATTATGGACATCTAAAATATCAGGTACCATGTCAAATTTCACCGGAGAATCTGCCAAAATTGCAGCAGGAATCAGCGCTACTGTACTATTCTTAGCGCCGCCAATAGTGACTTCTCCTTTTAGGCGGTGACCGCCTTCGATTATCATTTTCTTCATTGCGTAAAATTCCTCACTATAAATATCCAATTATCCAATCTCAATTAATCATAAATAAACCGAGTGGAAAATACAATACCTTATTGCTTGAACAGTCAAAATGTAATATAGCAGAATCCGAAATTCATTGGAATTTAACTCATTATTTAGCGGTATATTCGCCCAATGGAACCCTTTTTTAACAAAAAGACGTGCTAACCTTTCAGTCAGAACGTCTTCTATTTATCTATTATTTTGTCAATTGCTTATCAACTGTTGCAATAAAGTCTCGGAATAGTCCTTCAGGCTTCGTTGGTCGTGATAAAAATTCTGGATGATATTGTGCAGCAACAAAGAAATCGTTCTTTGGATACTCAATGACTTCAACTAAATGATTATCAGGTGAGGTTCCTGAAAAGACAAGTCCCTTCTTCGTCATTTCATCCCGATACGCATTGTTAAATTCATAACGGTGACGATGACGTTCGCCAATTTCACTTTGATTATCGTAAGCGGCAGCGGCCTTAGTCCCTGGCACCAATTTACATGGATAAAGACCAAGTCGTTGCGTCCCACCCATATCATGAATATCTGCCTGATCGGCCATTAAATCAATAATCTTGTTGTCTGTTTTTGGATTCATTTCGGTTGAGTTGGCATCCTTATAACCTAGAACGTTACGTGCAAATTCCACGCTGGCCATTTGCATTCCCAAACAGATACCCAAGAATGGAACGTTATTCTCTCGAGCATATTGAATTGCTACTATCATGCCCTCAATTCCTCGGTCACCAAACCCACCGGGAACAATGATTCCATCGGCATCGCCAAGAATTGATTTGACATTTTTAGAAGTAATTTTCTCTGAATCAACCATTTCCAAATCAATTGCAGCATCCACAGGGTAACCTGCATGTTTGAGTGCTTCGGCAACGGAAATGTAGGCATCGTGTAATCCCACATATTTACCGACAAGCGCAATTTTGAACGTCTTTTTAAGGTTTTGTACGTGATGCTCAAGGTCAATCCATTCACTCATGTTGGCCTTTGGTGCATCAATCTTTAAGTGATCTAAAACAAGCTGGTCCATATTCTGTTCCTGTAGTCTAAGCGGGATTGAATACAGGGTTGGCGCGTCTTTAGATTCGATCACAGCATCCGGCTTCACATCACAGAATAAAGCAATCTTTTGACGCATATCATCAGTAATTGATTTTTCAGTTCGAACAACTAAAATATTAGGTTGAATCCCAAGGCCACGTAATTCTTTGACACTATGTTGCGTTGGCTTAGTCTTCATTTCTCCAGCTGCTCGCAAGTATGGAATTAAGGTTGTGTGAATGTAAATGACATTGTCATCCCCAACTTCCGCCTTCATCTGACGGATAGCCTCCAAGAATGGCAGTGATTCAATATCACCAACTGTTCCACCAATTTCAGTGATCACGATGTCAGCCTTAAGGGTCTTACCGGCACGCATGATCTTTTCCTTAATCATCCCTGTGATATGGGGGATAACTTGGACAGTAGCACCAAGATAATCTCCATGGCGTTCTTTTTGTAAAACTTCTGAATAAATTTTACCAGTTGTCACGTTTGAATACTTGTTCAAATTGTTATCAATAAAGCGTTCATAATGACCTAAATCAAGGTCGGTTTCGGTACCATCATCGGTTACAAAAACTTCTCCGTGTTGGTAGGGATTCATGGTGCCGGGGTCCACGTTAATGTATGGATCGAACTTTTGAATCGTGACATTGAGACCACGATTTTTTAATAGTCGTCCCAGTGATGCTGCAACGATCCCCTTTCCTAAAGATGAAACAACGCCACCAGTGACAAAAATATATTTAGTCATTATATGAACTCCTTGTTTTATTATTTGGGTACTCTTTCAATCATGCCAAAACATGAACTAACAACATTAAAAAAGCTCCCTATTCTAAAGAATAGGGAGCTGAATTCGTTCGTTTGTCCCTAATCTCTCATAGGGAGCCCAAACAACATAATACCTTCTTCAACTGAAATCGTCAAGATAAAGTTGGCAACTAATCATGAGTTACTTTTTCTCGCCATCGTCTTCTGACTCATCATCATCGAAGTCATCATCGTCGTTTAGTTCTTGAAGTTGGCCTTCAATTCCATCCGGCATGGTTTCTTCTTCGTCATCATCCGTGCCATCATCTATATCAGCCAAATCGTTTTTATACTTATTAATATCTTCTGTTGAGTCATCATCTTCATCTTCTGAGTAATCTTCATCAGTATCATCGATAGCGTCCTGGTCTTCAGGATCGTCATCGTCATAATCAATAATGTCGTCATCATCAGATGTATCTGCTAGAAAGGCGTTAACCTTCTTACGCTTTTTACGTTTTGGTTGATCCTCATCCTCATCAGCGTGAACAGTTGCTTCATCGATTGATTCAAATGGGTACCAGGTACGCAAACCCCATAGATTATCACCCAACGAAATAAAACTTCCGTCAATGTTTAAATCTGTATAGAATTGAGAGAGTCGCTTCCGAATTTCTTCGTCACTCTCTCCTAGATACTGTTGTACTTCATTTGCCAAATCAGCAAAACCCATGGCATCGCCACGTTGTGAAAGAATCGCATGAGCGACTTCAATCATCGATAATTCTTTTTTACTTTGGCCATCAAATATTTTTAATTCCAAACTGGAGCACGTCCTTTCCGCAGTCTACCAAAACACTATACTCGCTTAAACCGTAAATTGCAATCTAATCTGGTGCTCACTTAACAATTCTTCTCCCGCGTAGAGAAAATAATCGATCCCAATTTTGCCACCAAACGGACTGTCTTGGAAACTCAACTTAAGGGTTGGTGTTACCGTATCAATTGCGAGTGTTCCAAACGGTGTCTTATATTGTGCCTGCACGCGTTTGCCATTGCTAAAGAACAATCGGGAACGATTTGACCCATTGCGGGTCAGTTGAACATCCCCACTTGGTAAAATTTTCATTGTCACAGTCGCAGTTTCGTCACTGTCATCTGTTGCCTCTTCGTATCTAAGATAAAGTGTTTCCCCGATTTGAACTAAGCGCCCTTCTACATCGAGCACGTAGTTCGAACGTTCACCGTCTTGCACCGTACTCGTTTGCAGGTGAATGATGACGGGAATTCCTGTTGATGAATTATCCAAATGTCACACACCTTCCTTAATAAAATCATGATAATTATAACGCTAAAACGCTTGCCTTGCCTAGATTTACTACCTAATTATATTCTGATAATTCAATTAAATTCTGATCTGGATCTCGAACATAGATAGACGTCATTGACCCGTGGGCCCCCGTTCTCTCAACTGGGCCCTCAACTATCTCTACGTAGTAACTTTTAAGATGGTTCTCCACTTCCTCTAGTGGATCTTTCACAATAATGCAAAAATCAGCTGATCCTGGCGTTGGAATTTTTGCAACCGGCAAATTAGGTTGGTCGACTACTTGAAGTTTAATTGCCTGTTTTCCACAGAGGACGTAGTGTTGATTGTCGTCACCATCAATAATCGGCATATCAAATACTTCATGATAGAAACGTAAAGTGGCGGCCATGTCTGTTACTGTCAACGTGATGTGATCAATATCTTTAATTTTCATTTTATGAACTTCCCTTTGTCGTTAAATATTAACTATAGATAAGTCTATTATATCATCTATTAACACTTGTGAATCAGCAGCCAGCAATGACGTTCTGGTCAATTTCAGCTATAATGAACCTATGACACTACCGAAAAGAGGTCACATCATGATTATTTCTGACAATTTTGATACCATCCAAGTTGTCAATACGCCAATTGCGGCGGGAAAAAACATTGCCACATTCGCTTATACAAACGCTTTCCTAAGCTTAGTGAGTGAGTTGAATCAACCAATTCTACACTTTTGGACAACTCACCCATGTCTTATTTTAGGATTAAAGGATAAACGGCTTCCCCATTTGGCAGACGGAATCGCCAGTGTCAAAAATGATGGCTACGATAATTTTCTCCGAAATTCGGGCGGCTTGGCTGTCGTGAGTGACGGTGGAATCCTCAACGTTTCAATTTTCTTACCACAAGAATCAAAACGTGTCTCAGTTGACGATGCCTATACCATGATGGAAGAATTAATTTCGCAGGCGTTCCCAGAACTAACGATTGACCACTTGGAAATTGCGCATTCATACTGTCCTGGCGACTTTGATTTAAGTGTTAATGGTCAGAAAATTGCTGGCATTTCCCAACGTCGAACGCCTCAGTCACTCACAATCATGCTTTATTTAAGCGTAACGGGAAATCAACAATTTCGCGGAGAAATGGTCAAGCGCTTTTATAAAAATGGGCTTGGTGGTGAGCCCAACACGCTGGGATTCCCAGATGTGTGGCCAGAAACAATGACCACCCTTGAAGTACTTTTAAAAAAGCCACTGACAACGGAAGATATTCAAAAAAAGATAACGGATACGCTCACTAATTTCGGCATGCGGACCAGTTCAGCAAAGCTTAATAGCTTCATGAATGAACCAACGTTTAAGCAACAATTTGATAAAGAATTTGAACGAATGGCAAAACGCCAACCCAAACTTAATTAGGAGGTCCTAGTACATTGTCGTACCAAGATGAAATCTTACCACGCGAAAAAGTCTTTCGTGATCCAGTTCATAACTATATTTATGTTCAGTATCAAGTCATTCTCGACCTAATCAACACGAGTGAATTTCAACGATTACGCCGAATTAAGCAGCTCGGAACAACCTCGTTGACTTTTCATGGAGCGGAACATACCCGTTTCGGTCACTGCCTGGGCGTTTACGAAATAACGCGACGAATTTGCGATAATTTTCAACGAAATTATCCGACAAAAGTGCCCGGTGATGGTCTGTGGGATGATTCGGAACGACTCGTTGCGCTGTGTGCTGCGCTCCTTCATGATATCGGCCACGGTCCGTATTCTCATACATTTGAACACATTTTCCACACGAATCATGAGGCCATTACGGTGGCGATTATCACCTCACCTATGACCCAGGTTAATCAGGTTCTACGACGGGTTTCTCCTGACTTCCCTCAAAAGGTCGCTTCGGTCATCCAAAAAACCTATCCCAACAAGCAAGTTGTGCAAATGATTTCTAGTCAAATTGACGCTGACAGAATGGATTACCTCCTTCGAGACGCCTACAACACCGGCACCAAGTATGGTACTTTTGACTTAACACGAATTTTACGGGTCATGCGCCCTTACTCTGGTGGCATCACGTTTGAAATTGATGGCATGCACGCTGTTGAAGACTACATCATGAGTCGCTTTCAAATGTACGTTCAAATCTATTTTCATCCCGTATCCCGTTCTATGGAAGTTATCCTAGATCACCTACTTCAACGCGCAAAAGAAATTTACACGCCTGACAATCAGCAGGATACCGCATTAAGCCCCACCCTGCTTCTCCCATTTTTTAATGGTGAATTTGATTTGAAAGACTACTTACTACTCGATGATGGGACAATGACGACTTATTTTGCACAATGGCGTGGCTCTCACGATACCGTCTTGAGCGATTTAGCTGCTCGATTTTTAGATCGTAAACCACTAAAATCAGCAGAATTTGACGAAAAATCAAAAGATCTCATTCCCCGTCTTCGCGACCTAATTCAAAAGGCAGGATTTGATACAACCTACTATACTGCAATCAATGACAGCTATGATTTGCCTTATGATGCCTATGATCCTCATCTGAAAAAACCGCGGACACAAATTGAACTCATGCAAAAGGATGGATCACTGGTGGAATTATCGACCATTAGCTCGCTTGTAAGTGCCATTACCGGTAAATTTTCTGGAGATCAACGCTACTTCTTTCCACGGGAAATGCTACTGCCCTCTTCATCCGAGCTCGAGTTATTTGAGCCCATTTATCGTGAGTTCAACCGCTATATCTTAAACGACCACATCATTCAACCAAAGGAGAATTAATTTTTTATGGCCATTAAGTTAATCGCCATCGATATCGATGGTACTTTACTAAACGAAAAGAACGAACTTGCAGAAGAAACCATTTCAACAATCAAAGAGGCCCGTCAACAGGGGATTAAAGTCGTTCTTTGTACCGGACGCCCCTTATCTGGAGTTTCACCTTACTTAAAGAGTCTAGGTATTTCTGGCGATGACGAATACGTTATCACCTTCAATGGTGCCATGGCACAAACCGTAAGTGGAAAGGTTTTGAACCACCATACACTTTCGAGTGATGATTTTATTGATATTGAAGCTGAAGCACGAAAATTAGGGTCAAATTTCCAAATTGAAACCTCTGACTTCATTTATACCCCCAACAAAGATATTAGTATCTACACGATTTATGAAAGTTATTTGGTCACGATGCCAATCCGTTACCGCGAAGTGAGTGAGATGCCAAAGGACCTCACCATTTCTAAGGCGATGTTCGTCGATCATGAAGAAGTCATCTCTGCCATCAAAGACAAGGTAATATCCCGTTTGGGGAACCGTTACTACGTTGTCCAAAGTGAACCCTTCTTCATTGAAATTATGAACAAGGAAGCTAGTAAGGGTAGCGCACTTGATTCCCTTGCCAATCAACTAGGTCTTTCGAGTGAAAACGTGATGGCCATTGGCGATCAAGGAAACGACTTATCCATGATTCAGTACGCTGGATTAGGCGTTGCGATGGGAAATGCAATTCCTGAAATTAAGGAAGCGGCTCAATTTGAAACAAAAACAAACGCTGAAAATGGTGTTGCTTACGCTATTCAGCAGTACGGTTTAAAGTAAATTAAAAACACTTGAATTTGGAATGATTTTCCAGTTCAAGTGTTTTTATTTTGCTATTTTTTATTTAACGTACTGTGTCTTGACCCGTACGTAAAGTAAATAACGAGACCAAACAAGAACCAGATTGATGAAACAATCCAAGTATCCAGCGGTAATTGTGACAGCATGAAGATGCACAATCCGGCTGAAACGATTGGAAGGACCGGATAAAACGGTACTTTAAATCCGCCCGTGTTATCAATATCTTTTCGCTTTCTAAGTGGAATAATTCCAATGGAAATGAAGGTGAACGCAATCAGTGTTCCGATGTTCACAAGTTGCGTTAAACGGTCCAATGAGACCAAGCCACCCATGATTGCAATGACAATGGTAACCGCCGCTAAACTTACCTGTGGTGTCCGATGTTTCTTTTCAATTTTTCCGAGGGCCTTTGGTAGTAGACCATCTCGGCCAATTGAGTAAATTAATCGTGATGAACTGAAGATCATTGAAACCATCATCGTGAACATCCCGGCTAAGGCGCCAATGGAAATAATACCAGCAGCCCAGTTTTGGTGAACTAACTGAAGTGCAAATGACACTGGATCGGAAACGTTTAACTTAGTATATGACGTCATTCCAGTCAAAACACCTGCGACTGCAATATACAAAATGGTACAAATGATAAGCGTTCCAATAATCCCAAACGGCATGTTTTTCTTCGGGTTCTTGACTTCAGCAGCTGACGCCGAGACGACATCGAAGCCTAAATAGGCATAGAACACTAACGAAGCTCCTTTTAAGACCCCGTGGGTTCCATAAGGTAGAAATGGACTCCAGTTACTTGGGCGAACGTAGAAGAGGCCGACAATGATGAAAAGGAAAATAATCAGAATTTTAATAATAACAATCATGTTGTTAACCGCAATCGATGTTTTGGCACCTTTTGAAATAATGAAACTAACAAATAGAACAATCACAATCGCAAATAAATTGAAGTATGTCCCATGGGCAGGATCAAAAGGTCCAGTTAGCGCCTTGGGGATGGAGATTCCAAATCCGCGTAAGAATGACAGAAAATAAGCCGACCAACCCGTCGAAACTGCCGCAACTGCTAGCATGTACTCCAAGATTAATGCCCAGCCTAAAATCCAGCCAATCACTTCACCAAACACGATATTTCCGTATGAATAGGCACTCCCGGCAACCGGAATGGAAGACGAAAATTCAGCATAACACATCGCTGCAAACGCGCAGACAATCGTGGCCAAAATAAATGAAAGGACAATTCCTGGGCCACTATATAAAGCTGCCACAGTTCCAGGAAGAATAAAAATACCCGTCCCAATAACTGCCCCAACCCCTAGCATAACGAGGTCTTTACCATCCATTGTTTTTTCCAATTGCGCATCCTTCAATAGGTACCTATCCAGACTCTCTTTTTTAAAATACCTACCAATTCCACCTGAACTCATATAATTTCCTCCTTAATAATTAAAACGAGAACCGATTCGATGAAAAAGAAAAACGCACCGGTCTTAAGCACCGATGCGTCCACCGGAAAGACCGCTACGCATATGCCTAGCCATCTTCCGGTCAATCGAGAATTCCATGTTAACAGATTCCTCTCTAACTGACCTTCAGAACGCTAGGCCCGTTAAAGAAGAAACCGGATAATCGTTTAGTTTGACGATTAATTAATAACATTAAAATTCTCCTCTCATTTGATATTGACAATATTCTAACCTAAATTTCATCTTAGTGCAAGTTAAATTGAAGTCACTATCATCGAAATAACGATGAGTGTAACCCCCACTATTAAACAAAAGCGGGCATACTTATTAATGATAATTGGCCCATTTTTAAGTGAACCGACACTTTTAACTTCGATTTTTTTATCTTTGAGATCCTCTTCTCCTCGTTTTTTGAAGCGAAACCATCCCGCAAATAAGTGGGCTTTTTCCACAACGAAGAAAGCTGCTCCAACTAAGAAGACTAATCCAATCATGAACCAAATATTACCAACCACAATCAGTGGAACAAAAACGAGCGCTAACACGCCAACTAGCAAAATAAGTCCTAACGTGTATAGGCTGCTTTTGTTTTTTTTTAAAAATGTCATCTCACACCTCGGTAATAAAAAGCGGTTTGAATATATTATTCAAACCAGCCTCTAAATTTTACTTATTTATAACGTTGAAACGATTCTTGAACAGTGGGCTAACTGGCTTATTTTCATGAATTCGTTTGATTGCAGCTCCCATTAATGGTCCAACAGAAATTTGGTGAATCTTATCAATCAACTTTTCTTTTGGTAATTGAATTGAATCCGTCACAACTAATTCCTTAATTGGCGATGCTTGAATCCGCTCAATGGCAGGACCCGACAACACTGGATGCGTACAACTTGCGTAAACTTCTGTTGCACCAGCATCAATTAGTGCTTGGGCACCTAAAGTAATGGTCCCTGCAGTATCAATCATGTCGTCAATCATGATACAACGTTTGCCCTTTACGTCACCAATAATATTCATAACTTTTGCAACGTTCGCTTTTGGTCGCCGCTTATCAATAATCGCAATTGGCGTCTTCAAAAATTCAGCAAGTGCACGGGCTCGTGTAACGCCACCATGATCAGGTGAAACCACAACCGCGTTTTCATCCAAATGATGGTTAATAAAGTAATCGGCAAGCAAAGGTGCCCCCATCATGTGGTCAACTGGGACGTCAAAGAATCCCTGAATCTGAGCGGCATGCAAATCTAAAGCAACGACTCGGGAAATCCCCGCTTTTTCAAGCATATTGGCAACGAGTTTTGCTGTAATTGGTTCTCGTGACCGGGCTTTTCGATCTTGTCGTGCATAACCATAATACGGAATAACAACGTTAATGGTTGCGGCACTAGCTCTTCTAAGCGCATCAATCATAATCAAAAGTTCCATTAGATTATCATTTACTGGTGCAGATGTTGATTGGATCACATAGACGTGGCAACCACGAATACTTTCTTCGATGTTAATCCGGATTTCACCGTCACTAAAACGGTCAACGGATGTTTTCCCTAATTCAACTCCGACTTCGTCAGCAATTTTCTGAGCTAACGGACGGTTAGAATTCAATGCAAATATCTTCAGCGTTGGGTCAAAATATTTTTCTGACATAAGATCCTCCAAGGACTTTTTCTGCTTCAATTCTATTCTATTCTACAAGTAAAAATCAAGTCTTACTTCTTGTTATTCCTCGCCGCGATACGGCAATTTTTGATAGTAATTTGGTTTATTCGTTTGGCGAGCTCTGGCAATTGCCATATCATACTTGGCAATCTTGTCGGTAATGGTTGATCCAGCAGCAATAAATGAATGATCTGCAACTTCAAGGGGTGCGATTAAATTGGAATTGCTCCCAATAAATGCATCGTCGCCCACCGTTGTCGTACTCTTGTGAGCACCATCATAATTAACAAACACCACACCACAGCCAACATTAATGTTCTTCCCTAGCTCAGCGTTGCCAACGTACGTCAAATGACCAACCTTCGTGCCATCGCCAATATGGGACTTCTTAACTTCTACAAAATTTCCTAAATGGACTTTTTTGCCAATTTGAGATTCTGGACGTAAATGACTCATCGGTCCAATATTGCTGTCATCCGCCATTTCGGATCCTTCAATGAATGAAGATGTTACCTTGACCCGATCGTGGAGAATTGAATCATGGATTTCAGAATGAGCCCCGATAAAACAATCTTCACCAATAACCGTGTTTCCCTTCAATAAAACACCTGGTTCAACAATTGTATCTGCACCAACTTTAACGTTGATGTCGATGTAGGTATCTTCAGGGTTAATCAAGGTAACACCATTACGCATGTGCTTTTCGTTAATTCGGCGCTGCATGATTTTGTTGGCCTTAGCCAACGCAACTCGGTCATTCACACCCATTGATTCATCAAAATCAGCCATTTGATAAGCAGCAACCGTGGCTTTTTGACCCTTCAAAATCTCAATCACATCAGTTAGGTAGTACTCACCCTGGGCGTTATCGTTAGTCGTTTCGTGCAGGGCTTTGAATAGCGCTTGATTATCAAATACATAAACTCCGGTATTGATCTCGTCAATTTCTTGTTCAGCCTCAGTTGCATCCTTTTGCTCAACTATTTTTTCGACAATGCCCAGTTTATTCCGAACAATTCGACCATAGCCAGTTGGATCAGGGGCAATTGACGTCAGGACCGTGGCAACCGCCTTTTTGGCATCGTGATAGTCAAAGAGGTTTTGTAACGTCTCGGCGGTGAATAATGGGGTATCTCCACTAATAACCAGCGTCGTACCAGTCGTGTTGCCCAATAATTTTTCAGTCTGAAGAACTGCGTGTCCCGTTCCAAGTTGTTTATCTTGAAGAACGTACTCACTCCGGTCCCCTAAAGTATTTCTAACGTCATCTGCACCAAAACCAACAACCGTCACTATTTTATCCATTCCGGTTTTTTCAACCTCAGTTAAAACGTGTTCAACCATTGGTAACCCACACACTTGATGCAAAACCTTATATAGTTTTGACTTCATTCGTGTGCCTTTTCCAGCTGCTAAAATAATGGTATTTCTTGTACTCATCAAAATTGACTCCCTAACTATTTATTTAATAATTAATCTGTAAATATTTTTTCGAGGTAATTACCAGCCGTTACATTGACTTGCTCGTCCTCTGTACCGACCGTCAGCAATGAAGTATACCCTTCAACCACTCGATCACCAGTTAAAGCACCCTCAGCAAATACGGAGATTCCAACAACGGTTGAATCAAACTCCTTTACAAGGGACTGCATTCCCCGAACGGTTCCGCCCGGTTTCATATAATCATCAACAACCAAAACTTTTGAGCCTGGTTTTAAGCTTCGTTTTGAAAGTGCCATTTTTTCGATTCGATTGCTCGATCCGGAAACGTAATTCACACTCACCGTTGAACCTTCAGTAATTTGAGAATCATGTCGAACAATGACAAATGGAACGTTTAGGTACGACGCAACACTTTGCGCAATCGGAATGCCCTTTGTTGCAACTGTCATAACGGCATCAACGGTGCCATCTTGATACTCAGAAGCGATAATTCGGCCAACTTGTCTTAAAATATCTGGTCTGCCAAGTAAATCTGACATGTAAACATAGCCGCCTGGTAAGAACCGACTTTGCTCTGATAATGATGACGCCATCTGCTTCACAAATTGCTCGGCTTCTTGCTTAGAGATACTAGGAATAAACCTTGCACCACCCGCAGCTCCGGGAACTGTCTCCAGTATGCCGGTTCCTCGCTCATGAAATGTGCGTTTTAAAATTGTTAAATCTTCACTGATTGATGACTTTGCTGAATCAAATCTTCTTGCAAAGTAAGTCAATGAAATCAATGTATGTGGTCGTTCTAACAGGTATCTTGTCATATCGATTAGCCGATCACTTCTTCGTACTTTCACCGTTTTCCACCTCAAATAAATATCTTTCCGTTTTACTACCTGGTTAATAATATCATAAATGTTCGGGTTTTACCGATTCAATGCAGAATTTAACTGATAAATTTATGAACTCTTAGCTTTTTACCACAAAATAAAAAGCGCCCGTTTCAAAAAGAAACCGAGTCGCTCATTTAGACAGATTTTTGACTTCCCTGCGTGAGAAGTGCACCGAAATAGAATAATGCCTCAATTGTTGCAATAAAAAAACTAACCGGCAAATTGGTGACATAGCTTAGGTAAAGACCCAACCACACCCCAATTAACGCAATAATGACCGCGAGCAGCATCATCCCGCCAACCGTTCTCGCAAAGTACTTTGCCACGGCAGCCGGAATTGTCAGCAGAATAAAGATTAATAGTGAGCCAACAATTTGTGCCGCAACGCTGACTGAAAAGGCAAGTAAAATTAGGAATACAATGGATAAAATTTGTTTATTGACTCCCTTTACTTGCGCCCCCACTGGATCAAATGAATCAAATTTTAAATATCTAAAAATGACAAAAATAACCGCCAGAACCACGATGGACAGCAGACTAATTTGCCAAACATCAGCGCGACTAATGCCAATAACGCTCCCAAAGAGGATATTCGTCGCATAACTCGCATTTTTATTTGAAAGGGAGAGAAACAGAATCCCCAAACCAATAAACAGGGCTGAAATTGCACTGATGACGTTTTCGCGTCGCGCAGGCTTCACGCTCAATTGCCCCACGATGATTGAGCTAACAGTCGTGAACAAGAGCATCCCGTTCAAAGGTGGCCAACTCATGAATACCCCAAATGAGGCCCCCGCAAAACCAATTTCTGACAGAGTATGGGTTAAGAATGACATATTTCTGGCAATGACGAATACGCCAATAATGCCACACAGAATTGCGATAACTGTTGCCGCTAAATAAGCATTTTGCATGAATTCAAAATTAAACATGGCTTTCCATCATCCCCCAAACTTTATCATTCGTCAGCTCGTCAATATTGCCACTGACGTATGTTCCCGGTGCCAACAACAAAAATTTTGACGCGTACTTTTTTGCTAGGGCAATATCATGAGTGACGAAGATAACCGTCACCTGTAACTTTTGGTTAATCTCTTCTACCAAATTCAATAATTCATTTTTACTGACGGGATCCAAACTAGCGGTTGATTCATCCAAAATCAAAAGATCAGGTTCCTCCACCAGTGCCTGTGCTAAATAGGCCTTTTGCTTTTCCCCACCGGAAGCCTGTCCCATTGGTCGATTGGCAAGATCCTGAAGTCCTGTATGAACCAGCATATCATTAACCCGTTTGCGCTCACTTCGACTTAGCCAGGGAAGCTTGAAACCAGTTAAGTTAAGGCCAACAAAATCGCGAATGGATAGTGGATACTCCGAATCAATATTTCTAAACTGAGGGACATACCCAATATTAACCGCATGGGCGCTGGGAAAGTAGTCCACATTGCCCTTTAAGGGTTTCAGCTGGCGCAAGATGGTTCGCATGAGGGTTGTTTTGCCAACCCCATTTTCACCAACAATACTTAAGAAGTCGCCCTGATTGATGGTGAAGTTTAAATCCTTTAAAACGGGTGACTCCGCATCGTTATATCCAGCGGTTAAATGATTAATTTGTAAAATTGGTTCACTCACCACGCTTGACCTCCTGACTGTTTTCAACTTGCTTATATTGACTTTCCATCCACTCTACATAACTTTTCCGAGCCGGCATGGTTTCCGTCACCTTCACAACGGGAATTCCAACTTGCTTGGCAAGCTTAGCAATATTCTTAACCTCTGAGCTTGAGTTTTGGGTATTTTCAATAAAAAACGCAATTTTGTGATTCTTAATCTGATTTTCTAGTTGGCGAATATCCTTAGGCGATGGATCGCTACCCTCTTCAATTGCCTCCGAAAAGTGTGTATCACTGACCCGATAGCCCATTGCTGCTAAAGAATCATTAAAAACGGGCTCACTCACAGCGACACTGGTCTGCAACCGGTTTTGTTTAATCCGCTTAAGTTGATTTTGCAGCGGCATTAATTCAGACAGGTATTTTTTTAACCGTTTTTCATAGTAAGACCGATTATTCGGATCTTGTTTACTAAATTTCTCAGTTAACTCCTTCGCCAACTTGGGCATCAGTGATGGGGCGTACCAAACGTGTGGATTCTGCCCATTTTGACGTTTCATGATCATTGACCCTACCGTTATCTTTTGAGCAACAGACTTATCATTTGCCTGTTCCAAACGCGTCATCCAATCATCATAACCAAGCCCGTTTGCAATAATAAAATCCGCATTCGACACCAGCTTTGCATCCGATATTTCTGGTTCATAATCTTCTGCATCCACACTATCACTGCGAATAATTGAGGTGACCGTCCCCTTATTCCCTAAAATTGCCTTTGCCGTTTCACCGTAAAAGTCAAGACTGCTAACGACGGTAATTCCGTGGGAAGCTTCCTTCTGTTCTGATTTAGTAGCGCAACCACTCAGTATAAAGAGTAAAAGGCCGTCAAAAAAAATAAGCGTTAAATTTCTTTTCAGTTTTTTCATCAAAAATTCCTTTGCATTAAAAATTGTAAAAAGTAATGATTACTGTTTAAGTTTAAAGTAAAACGATTAATTGTCAAGAAAAATTTGCAAAAAATAACTGCCTTCGTTTTCCGAAAGACAGTTATGACAAAGGATGAACCAGATAAACTTCCTGGCAAAATCCTCTGATACTATTAAACACGCGTTGAGCACGTGATTTTTTTTGACAGATGGCAAAAACGGTCGGCCCCGTCCCACTCATTTGTGCCCCATTTGCACCAAACTCAATCATTCGTTCCTTAATTTGTAAAATTTCCGGGTACCGTTCCGCTGTAATCGGTTCAAGACCATTTCCCATTTTATTAATGATCTGATCGAAATCCGATAAAAAAATAGCAGAAATAAGTCCTTCAATGTCGGGATGACTTAAATTTTCATAATCAATTTGGCGAAGCACGCTAGGCGTTGAAACGCTCACCTTGGGCTTTGCTAAAACGAGCCAGCACGCTGGCAACTGTTTAATCGGCATCACCCGCTCACCCTTGCCAAAGACGTGAGCTGTTTTTCCGTAAACACAGTAAGGAACGTCAGAATCCACTTCTAGTCCTAAAGCAGCTAACTCTGGCAATCTCAAATTCAATCCCCACAGTTTATTTAGTGCTCGAAGGACGGCAGCAGCATCCGTGGACCCTCCCCCTAAACCTGCCCCAACAGGAATATGTTTATTAATCGCAATATTGACGCCCTCTTGAATATTAAATCGTTCTTTTAGTAATTTTGCAGCCTGAAAAGTCAGGTTTCGCTGATCGTTCGGCAAAAATCCTGAATTCGAAGACACATGAATGCCCTTCTCCGTCGGCAACGTTGTCACTTCAATATAGTCGGCAAGGTCAATCGAGGTCATGACCATGTTCCACTCCTGCAACCCATCTTCATGATTGTAGGGCGTATCTAATCCTAAATTGATTTTTGCAGGTGCTTTCTCAACTATTCTCATCCGATCACCTAGATTCCAAAGTAGACTAAACTCATCATACAGGTATTATACTAAAATTTTGGCCAAAATAAAAAGACCCTATAGGTCCCATTATTATTCTTCTTCGAAATCCACTTCGATATTTTTCGTCAAAATATCCGTGTAACTATATGAAACTCGCTCAAATGAATTCTCATCCTGATCTAAATCAACAACAAATACGGCTGGGTAGGTTTCCCTAAGAATTCCCTTCCGTTCAGTTGTTTTCTTACGACCGGCTTGGGCAATCACCATTAGTTCTTGTCCAATTCGATTATCGAGTTTCTCTTTGATGCTAGCTAGACTTGTTGGCATACGCTCACCTCACGTGAAACAATTGTAACATAGCTTCACAAAAATCGCAAATTATAGCATAGTGACAGCCCAGATACAAGTCATAAAAAAATTACATTAACCCAGCATCATGAAACGCATTCGTTAACATGATAAAGTCACTCATTGGCAAGGTTTCTGCACGAATCCCTTTATCAATCTTCACATCATCCAAGACTCGCTGAATACGTTCGCGCACTTCCGGTTGTTTGCCAAACATCCCTTGTAGATTATTCCAATAGCTCTTTCGTCGATGCATAAAGCTCCCTTTAACAAATCTAAAGAAGGCTTTTTCATCATAAGGTAACTCGGCTAGTGGTTCTCGTTTCGTTAACGTCACAATGGCTGAGTCCACATTTGGCTGGGGGATAAAGGCAGTTCGGGGCACCAAGAAAGAGATTTTTGCCTGACTGCGATATTGGACCGCAATTGATAACTCACCGTATGCTTTAGTTCCAGGTACAGCAACCAGTCGTTCAGCGACTTCCTTTTGCATCATCACTGTAATTGATTCAAAGGTCACACTGCCCTGAAGGACCCCCATTAAGATGGGCGTCGTAATGTAATAGGGTAAATTTGCGACAAGTTTTAGGGGACGACTCATGTCAAATTTTGAATTAACGATTTCCGGTAAGTTTGCCTCAAGAATATCTTGATAAACAATTTCAACATTCTTATAGGGGTCCAGGGTTTCTTCCAAAACTTGAATAAGATTTTCATCAATTTCAAACGCAAGAACTTTATTGGCGTTCTTGGCTAAAAATTCGGTCAAGGAACCTATTCCTGGCCCGACCTCAATCACGTCGTCTTTTTCACTTAAACCGGCAGCTTCTACAATTTTATTCAAAACGGTCAAATCAGTTAAAAAATTCTGACCTAAACTCTTTTTGATCTTTAAATGATACCGATTAATAATTGCTTGTGTCCGTGCTGGACTTGCTATTGGTGGCATTTTACTTGTCATTTTGTTGCTCCTTTATTTTACCTGAAATTTTGCTAATCGCCTCATCAAATTGACTTTTAGAGACGCCAAACATTCGGAGTCGCTTGCGTAATTGTTTGGCATTAACATACCCTATTTTAAGGATTTCTCCAAGCATCTCTCTTCGCTGTTTGGACTGGGCACCGCCGATTAAACCAGCCGCCATCAACTCTGATTGAGAAATAAGCTCTGGCGCATCCTCTACTTCTGTATATAAATTAGCAAGGGCCTCACGAATAGCCGCCGCGCTAGCATGCTCGACGCCTAGGGATCCACCAGCTTTGGTAGGAACCCCTTCTTTTTTGGGAAGAAAAGCATGTTTGGCTTCTGGAACGGCTTTCGAAACAATTTTACGAATTTTTTCACCCGAAAAATCAGGATCCGTAAAAATGATAATGCCCCGAGTTTCCGCCAATTCTTCAATTAGGCCAAGTGTCTCGTCGGGGATTGCAGATCCACGAGTTTCAATAGTATCCGCCACAACCGCCTTATTAATTTGTTTGGTGTCATCTTTGCCTTCAACAACAATGACTTCCTTTATTCGCTTCATTTTGATTCCTCTAATCGAAATAATTGGTGCGCATTATGCCAAGTTGCAGCAGCAATCTCCTCAGGGGTTGTTTCTCGTTCCTTTGCGATTGCTTCAACCGTGTACCGAGTAAAGCCTGGTTCATTTTGTTTTCCCCTAAATGGTTCCGGCGTTAAATAAGGTGCATCCGTTTCGACCAACATCCTATCTAACGGGGTCGCTCTAACTGAATCGTGAACTTCATGGGCATTTTTAAAACTGGCAACACCACTGTATGAAATGTTCATCCCTAGATCAAGAAATTTCTTAAGCCATTCTGAATCCCCATTAAAGCTGTGCATGACGCCACCGATTTCGCTGATATTAGCTGCTTTTAAAATATCATAGCAGTCCGCAAATGCATCTCGATTATGCACCGAAATTGGTAAATGAAATTCCTTGGCAATCTCAATTTGGCGAGCAAAAACCTTCTTCTGAACGTCAACTGGTGAACTATCCCAATGATAATCCAGACCAATTTCACCAACTGCAACCACTTTTTCCTGGCTAAGTTGTTCTTCGAGGACCTTTTCCGTCTCCGGTGTGTAATTTTTCGAATCTTCAGGATGCCATCCCACGATTGCATAGAGATTGTCGTACTCGTTAGCCAATTCGATTGCGCGACTATTTAAAATCGTATTCGACCCAACGTTTGCTATCTTTTCAACACCCAACTCTTTGGCATGGGCTAGGAAAGTCGGCACATCATCGTAAAACTCGTCACTATTTAAATGCGTATGTGAATCAAAAATTTGCATCATTTTCCTCCGTAGTGAAAAAGGAGACCCTCTAAAGAGTCTCCTAAAATGTCATTAATCAATTATTGAACCAGCAGTAATACTGTCAGGAAGCGTCACTAACTGTGTATTATCTCCATCTTCTGCGGTAAGGAGCATTCCTTGGCTTACCTCTCCACGCATTTTACGTGGCTTCAGATTAGAAACAATCACAACTTTTTTACCCACTAGTTTTTCTGGGTTGGGATAAAATTCGGCAACACCCGATAAAATTTGTCGGTGGTCGGAATCACCAGCATCAAGTCTAAATTGAAGAAGTTTGTCAGCCCCCTCAACCTTCTTAACTCGAATAATTTCTGCCACTTTTAACTCAACCTTATCAAAGACTTCAAAGCGAATGGCATTTTTCGTTAGTGCCAATTCCGTTTCTTCTGGATTCCATGAGCTACTATGCTCATTTTCAAATTCCTTCTTTGCTTCTGCCATTGCGGCACGACCCTTCTTCTTGTCAGTCTTGGTCATCTGCTCTTGAATAAAGGCCTTTTCAGCATCCCCATCAAGTCGAGGGAAAATTGGGGTTCCTTTAGCCACAACTTTTGAACCAGCTGGGAAATCAGCCATTTTCAAGTTTACTAAATCAACATTTTCAAATTTCAATCCCAATTGCTCGTAAATTGCTTTCGGTGCGTGCGTCATCACTGGGCTAATTAAGGCACCAATAACGCGGAGGCTTGCTGCCAAATGAGCCATCACAGCAGCCAATTGTTCTTTGGCATCTGCGTCATCACTTTTTGCAAGGAGCCAAGGAGACGTTTCGTCAATGTATTTATTAGTTCTGGCAACGAGTTTCCATACTTCAGCAATCGCATCCGCAAAGTGGAGACTGTCCATTAATTTGCCAAAATTCACAACGGTTTCGGCAGCAACGTTTTCAAGATCTTGATCATATTCAGTCACATTTGAAATGAACGTTGGAACATTGCCATCTTCATACTTATTAATCATCGCAATTGTACGGTTTAACAGATTTCCCAAGTCGTTTGCTAAATCATAATTAATTCGGTCAACAAAGTCCTCAGGTGTAAAGATACCGTCATTCCCATAAGGCATTGCCCGAAGAAGATAGTATCTAACCGCATCCAATCCATAGCGATCCACTAACGTTTCAGGGTAAATAACGTTTCCCCGAGATTTAGACATTTTGCCATCTTTCATCAATAACCAACCATGCCCAAACACTTTCTTAGGGAGTGGTAAGCCAAGCGCATGCAAAATGATTGGCCAATAAATCGTGTGGAAACGAACGATTTCTTTTCCGACCATTTGGACATCAGCAGGCCAATACTTATCAAATAAGTTGGCATGATCATTGTCGTAACCCAACGCCGTTATATAGTTTGTCAGTGCATCAATCCACACGTAAACAACGTGTTTTGGATCTGATTTAACTGGAACGCCCCAAGTAAAGGTCGTTCTTGAAACAGCTAAATCTTCCAACCCAGGTTTAATGAAATTATTAATCATTTCATTCATTCGAGAGCTTGGCTCAATAAAGTCTGGATTGGCTTTATAGTAATCCAATAGCCAATCAGCGTACTTACTCATTTTGAAGAAATATGATTGTTCCTTAACAAGTTCAACTTCGTGACCACTAGGCGCTTTTCCGCCAGTCACATTGCCATCCTCATCCCGATAAACTTCGGCAAGTTGAGTTTCAGTAAAGTACTCTTCATCATCGACAGAATACCAACCTTCATACTCTCCAAGGTAGATGTCACCTTGATCTTTCAACTGTTCAAAAATCTTTTGGACCGCTTCTTCATGAAAATCGTCGGTTGTTCGAATGAACTGATTGTTTGAAATTTCAAGTGTTTTCCAAAGCTGCTTGATTCCAGCTGCCATTTCATCAACGTAGGACTTTGGATCCGTTCCTAGTTCTTCAGCTTTTTCTTCGATTTTTAATCCATGCTCGTCGGTTCCCGTTAAAAAGTAAACGTCATAACCGCTTGCCCGTTTGTATCTAGCAATCGCATCACACGCTATTGTTGTATAGGAATTACCGATATGTAACCGCCCTGACGGATAATAAATGGGGGTCGTAATATAATATGTTGGTTTTTCGTTTGCCATCCTTCAAAGCTCCTTTAAGAATCACATTTATTTTTAAAATAATTACTCAATAGTATAGCATAACACCCTGTTACAGAACAGTTTCGCTCAAGACATTAGCAACTAAAATAGATCCATTTGCTGAGGCCCTAAACCGTGCCACTCAATGTTTAGCTTATCTTTAAGTGCTAAAGCATTGGGCGCAGCATCACCACCCGCATTGTTATTGAAGATGACGCAGACCTCCTCAGCTTGCTGCTCAAGCTTTTGTACCTCTTCAGCAAAATGAGTCAACTCTTCATCGTTATAGCGATATAAGGTTCGCTTTCCACGCCAGTCTTTACTCTTATCTAGCCAACCAGCCTGATTTTGACCGTGAAACCTCATTAACGCCAATCGGTTGTCGGCGACCTTGGGGACAAACGGTACCCCGCCACTTAAATTATGGGGCTCATCTGTTATTACGTGGGTCATTTGAAGACTCTTCAAATAGGCAATCACATCGTCGGTCATGCCATCCTGATACCAAGTTGGAGAACGAAACTCCACCGCTACTGGCAAATCAGCCATTTCTCGACGAATGGTTTCCAGCCACTGAAAATTAGCGACCGTTCTCGTAAAAAATGGTGGAAATTGGAATAACACTGTTTTAAGTTGCTTTGCTTGAACGAGTGGGGTCACCATTTTTCCAAAGTCTCTAAATGCGGCCATTCGGGTCAACTCATCAACCGGCTCCTTAGCGTCATCGTGATGAGTCATGACCTGATTTGCCTTCAAAATAAATTGAAAGTTTTCCGGCACTTGTGCTTGCCACTTTTTGACTGTTTCCACGGTTGGAATTCCATAAAAACTTGTATCGATTTCGACTACCGGAAAATGTCCAACATATTCAGTTAATCGAACCTTACGAGAATCCCCATTTATCAGACCTGGGTGCTCACTCCAAGTTGTTAATCCAATCGTTATCATACAAATCCTCCACAATCAAATACGTTTATTTCATTCGACCAAATTTCGTCACAACGGCTGCCTCATCCTGATCAAGGTCGCCACTAAGCTGATTAATTAGGTCAAATCCCGAGCGCTTATAGTTTCTACGAATCCCTGAAAAACAAAGATCAATCATTGCCAGCATGAAAATGAGCAACATTGCCGTATTGCGATCAAAATCAGTCGTAAAGATTTGAACGGTTGCCCCGCTCATCAAAAGCCTGAAAAATGAATAGAACAGCATGCAGTCCGCAGCCGTCTGAAAAAAGACAATCAAACGAATTCGGGTAATGAGTCCTCTTAGTTGTTGGATAATCACTTCAGTTGTCATCATTATCACGTTCCTTAATAATCTAAACTTCGAGTTCTTGGAAAAATTGGCTCGCATCCTCTTGGATCATCGTAAAATCAAACGGAAATTGTAGGGCTTCTTGATTAATGACTACTACTTTGGCACTAGGGTTTCGATAATCGAGCAACCCAGCAAACGGATAAACCCGCATTGAGGTCCCAACGATGGCAACCAAATCCGCATTTGCTAGTGCATTTACCGACGTGCTAATTTTTTGTTCATTCAGGCCTTCCTCATACAACACAACGTCCGGTCGTAATCGGCCACCACAGTTTTCATGAGTCGGACTCTTTAAATAGTCGTGCCAATCAACATATTTTCCACATTTCTGACAATAGATTTGATAAAGATTGCCGTGAAATTCTACTAAGTGGGACGTATTTGCCTGCCGATAGAGATTATCAATATTTTGCGTAACCACCGTAGCTCGATTTTGTTGAGTTAAAGCCGACTGCTTTTCGTGAATGACGTTTGGAACGGCATCTGGTTTATACAAATTATCCATGACGTAGTGGTAAAAAACATCGGGTTCCTGTGCTAAACAAGTGTGGCTAAGGTAATACTCCGCATTTTTATTTCCAGTATATAGGCCATTTCGAGACCGATAATCCGGAATACCGGACGGTGTGGAAACCCCTGCGCCGGTTAAGAATACGATTGATTTTGATTGACTAAATAAGTTCTGAATTTCTTCATCCATCATGTTGCCTCCTAATCAAGCTTATCGCAAAATGTAAGGCATTTTAAGCTGCTTAAACAAATCTTCAACTGTCAGATTATAAATTGCTTTGTAGAAATCTGGTGTATCGTCCTTTGGTTCTGGTGCTGGAATAACGAAAGCATTTTGCCCGTCTGTTCGATTAAAACCAACGTAGGCTCTCCTACCAGAATTTTTCTCATTCATATCTGAATGAAATAGCTCAAATAATTGACGAACTTCAAGTCTGAGTTGACGTTTAGAAAACGCACTCGTAACCGTGGTAAATTCAGCGTTATTGATTGGTGGTAAGCGCCACTCGTTCAATTGTTCATCAAATGCTTTAAATAATTTGACCACGTTTCGACGCATGGTAAATGGCGAATCGATTGCCTTTTCAGAAATAATTTTGAATAGCTTTTGTGCTGCCTCAAACGAAATCGGATAATCTTGTTTCAACTGCTTCTCAACCATCTTGATGTGATCCCCATAAAAAACGAGTGCATCCAATAGCGTCATTAGTCGCAAGGTCATTTGATCATCACCCGGAGTTGGTTCCGGCTTGATGGTTGCTTGAATTCCCTTTAAGTATAACTGTTCGATTTCGTCATCAATCAACCCGTGTTTACGTTGCTCACTCACAACGACAAAATGGGCAACAATGTCATAAAGCTCAGTTCCCATAATCATGAGTTGTTCGTCTAATTGGTCGTTGCCACTTGTAAGTGAAAAGAATACTTGTGGGAAGCCCTTCAGAACCATCAGTTGGTGAATCAGCTCGTGGGAAGCCGTGTAGTTCGGTGCTGTTAGGTCGTTTACCTGCACAATAATATTGCTACCGTCCTGAACTTGCTGTGATTGATCATGGCGCACATAGCCAGATTGTAGATTCCCAATAAATTGAACTTCTACCGTCCCTGGAAAAGAGTTATTTACTGCATCGATTAATGATTGTACTTGTTCGTTTATTTCTATTTTTGCCATCTTTTTCTCCTATTATTTAGACGATTTTTTTCGTCTAATTTCTGAAATAATTGTTTTTGCACTGGCCAAATCTGGGCGGGACATTTTAGAAAGTCGGTCCACTACAACTGCTAACTCTGCATGGGTTGCGCCAGCACTGCGAGCGAGTGATTTAATTTGAAGAGACATGTGCCCCCGCTGAATTCCTTCGGTTACCAGAGCTTTCAAGGCCGCAAGATTTTGCGCCAACCCAACACTGCCAACGACCATCATCAATTCTCTGGCACTTTTAACATCAGCGATTCGTTTGTTTACGGCGACTAACGGCAACACTTTTGTTGCGCCACCCGTAAACGCCACCGGCATTGGTAGTGTCATTTCACCGACTAGATAGCCGTCTTGCTTGGTCCACTGGCTTAAGGGTTGATACTTTCCTGATCTGCAAGCATAGGCGTACGCGCCACTTTCAATTGCCCGCCAATCATTTCCAAACGCAATGATGACAGCATCAATTCCGTTCATGATACCTTTATTATGAGTCGCAGCTCGGTATGGGTCAAGCGTTGCTAATTTAGTTGCCTGCTCAATTTTGGTTGCAACTACCTCACCAGATAAAGCTGCTGTGGTCAGTGTTTCAAGAGCAATCTGACACTTGACCGTTACCAAGCTCTCAGTTGCAAAATTTGATAAAATGCTCATTAATACATCCGCTGACAGATTGCTTTGGATCATTTTCGAAACGGCTTCCGTCATCCCATCAATTATATTGGCGCCCATGGCTTCTCCAACATCAACAACTAGGTCAATCGAGATGAAGCCTTCGCTTAAATTGCGAAGCCTCACCTGGGTCGCACCTTGTCCATACTTTAAAACGGATGGATGGGCTTCGTTGGCCGTTTTTAGAATTAACGCCTCATTTGAATGAATCCAATCTAGAATTTTATTTTCATCAGAAACGTTTTCTAGCACAATCTGGCCGATCATTTGCCGGTTTTGGACCTTCGCCACAAAGCCGCCCGATTTAGCAACTAATTGCGCGCCGTTACTTGCTGCTGCAATAACAGAAGGCTCCTCGGTCACCATTGGAATCTGATAGAGCTTGCCGTTTATTTTAAAATTTGTGGCTAACCCCTCAGGAAGATTGAAGTCGGTTAAATAATTTTCAACGATATCATTTCCAGTGTCGGAACGAGAATCGCGCAGCATTTTTCGATCGGAAGCAGTCAAATTGACCACATCTTCCAGCATAGTTAGTCGCGTTTCATAGTCAAAACGATAAAAGTGATTTAATGGCTTAGTCATGTCGTCCTCCGCACAGTTTCTAGTCTCCCTCTAGTTTATTACAAATTGGTCGTTTCGTCTTTTCTTTTAGCCTTTTTCACAAGACTTGTTTCTAGCTTATCCATTTTTGCTTTGCTACCATGAAGATAACCTAAATAAGGAGGCAACATCATGGCTGGAAAATATTTAAAGACCCAAGCTTGTTTAAACCAACTTATCGCGGACATCTCAACATTAGGTGTCATCGTGCATCAAACTCACTGGTATATGCGAGGACCTGAATTCTTCAAACTCCACCCAAAAATGGACGAGTTTTTAGATGACTTAAACGACCAATTAGACGAAATTGCTGAGCGATTAATTGCTTTAGGTGGCTCACCGTACGCAACAACTCAAGAATTTATTGATAACACGGGACTCACTGAATCAAAAGGTGACTGGGACATCCCGCTTCCTGAAAGAATGGCACATCTAGTGGAGGCATACAAATACCTTCGCGACCAATATCAAACTGCCATTGAAGTGACTGATGAGGACCAAGATTTACCAACTCAAGACATGATTAACGGCTTTAAAATGGATACAGATAAAGTCATCTGGATGCTTCAAGCTTACCTTGGAAAAGCACCCCTCGAATAAAAGATAGTCAAATAGAGTCTCAGGCACTTTTGCCTGAGACTCTATTTTTCTAACCAATTATTTTTCCGGAATACGTTAATCCTCAGAGCCAATCGAGTGGCTTCACCCTTTTTTTATAAACTCACTTATAATTCCTTCACGGACACCACTCTCCGAAAAAACAACTCGATCAGAATCCAGCAACTGAAGTAGCAGGACCAAGGGCAGCACGCCCCCAACGATAATATCTGCTCGACCAGTTTCCAACCCAGATATCTGTTTACGGCCCGCTAGATCAACCTGAATCAATTTTTTAAATAGATTAAAGACGTCATCAGTCTTTAACCGATAACCATGAATATTTTCGACGTGTAAAAATTGCTGCTGCTTTCTGCTAATCCGAGCTAGGGTCCGGTTGGCACCACCTAATAAAACCAGTGGCTTATGGATTGCATCATTCAGCCACCATATATCCCTCAACCGTTTGCTCAAAAAAGTTTCCGCAGTGAACAGTCCCGCAGCGGTGACAACGTCGTTCAAATGAAACTGTTCCGTCAGGGTAACAGCACCAAACGGAACGCTAATCAAATTAACTTCCTTGCCATCTTTCACATTAATCAGTTCGCAACTTGCACCGCCGATGTCCAAAATCAGACAATCCTCAATTTTCAACCGAGTGGCTGCCCCTAAATAATCATAATAGGCTTCTTCATCCCCCGTTAAGATTCTCAGATCGAGGCCAATTTCTTTTTTCACTCGACTCACAAATTCCTGCTGATTGCTTGCCTGTCGCACCGCTGCCGTTGTAATCCCCATTAGGGTGACGTTTGGCAAACATTCGTAACGTGCCTTAAACGACTTCATAGCAGCAATTGTGCGTGCCATGGCAACCTCTTGGAGGGTCTTCTTTTTGCCAGTTCCCATTCCTTGAGAAATTCGACTATCCCGTTTTGTTCGATAAACCTCACGATGGTGTCCATTTGCTGAAATTTCAATAATCGCCATTCGTACCGAATTCGAACCTAAATCTACAATGACCAGATTCTTCATAAGCGATTCCTCCCAAAATTTTAGCCGAAGTAATTGATTCCCATGGCATCTTGAACTTCTTTTAACGTTTGATTGGCAACAACATTAGCCTTTTCGCTACCCTTTTTCAAAATATCGTAAACACCTTCGATATCTGATTCATACGTTTCGCGTTTTGCCCGAATAGGTGCCAACTCAGCTTGCAAGACTTCGTTTAAATACCGTTTGATTTTAACGTCTCCCAAACCACCATGTTGATATTCCGCCTTTAAATCAGCCACCTTTTGGGTATCCGTATCAAAAATATCAAGGTACGTAAACACCGTGTTGCCTTCGACTTTTCCAGGGTCGCTAACGTGAATATGGTCGGGATCGGTGTACATTGACATTATTTTTTTGTTGATGGTATCTTCGTCATCTGACAAATAAATGGCGTTATTAAGCGATTTACTCATCTTCGCGTTGCCGTCCAAACCAGGAATGCGGCCCATACCCTTAGGTGGGAAATAGCCTTCTGGTTCAACCAAAATTTGCTGACCATAAATTGAGTTGAAGCTTCGCGCAATTTCCCGCGTTTGCTCTAACATTGGTTCTTGATCTTCACCAACTGGAACCGTTGTTGCCTTAAATGCTGTGATATCGGCAGCTTGGCTAACTGGGTAAATGAAAAATCCAGCTGGAACACTTTGGCCAAACTTCTTTTGCTTAATTTCAGTTTTAACGGTTGGGTTTCGATTTAATCGAGAAACCGTCACGAGATTCAAATAGTGCATGGTTAATTCACTCAATGCCGGAATTTGTGATTGAACTAAAATAGTCGACTTTTCTGGATCAATTCCGACCGCTAAGTAATCCAAGGCCACTTGAATCAAGCTATTACGAATCTTTTCTGGATCCCGAGCGTTATCAGTTAACGCCTGTTGGTCTGCAATCATAATGTATGACTCATAGTCGCCTGAATTTTGTAACTTGACCCGGTTCATTAGTGAGCCCACATAGTGCCCAATATGTAATTTACCAGTTGGGCGATCCCCTGTTAATATAACTTTCTTTTCTGTCATCATTTTCATCCTTTCAAAAAAGCGCCCCATTGTTTTCACAATAGGACGCATATGCGCGGTACCACCTAAATTGCAGTTATCACTGCCACTTCACGATAAGGGTGCTACCCACTTCAGTTTGATTTGCTAACGTCCAATTCGATTCGGCCTGTTATCTTCCACCATTGATAACTCTCTGTCGTGCCAATCTACTATCGTTAGATTAATTTCTATTGAATGTTTATATTTTAATAGTTTAATAGAAGACTGTCAAAGTTATCTGCTGTTTAATTGACATCGCAGACCTTTCCTACTAGAATTGTCAAAGCTTATCTAGAACAAATTAAAGGAGGGTCTAATTTGGCGGATACTGAAAAACAACTTGAACAAAAGCGCGTGACCAACGTGGTCCAACAAATTGGTAACCATATTAAAAAAGTTTCGGACGATTATAAAGATGCACGCTCCGAAATGAAATTGGTCCAATCGAACTACAGCGCTAACACCTCCGTTAACTATTTCGAAGTTGATGATCGAATTGAAACATCAGCCGAAATTCAGCAGCAACGAGCACTTTCTTCTCGTTTGATTGAAAATGAACAAATTTTAAGTCGTCAATTGGCTACCTTTCGTCAATTAGAAAAATCACCTTATTTTGGTCGAATTGACATTCTGGATCCAGGTGAAACTGAACAGGAACGACTTTATATTGGAACGGCTTCATTTACTGACGAAAATCAAAATTTCCTCGTCTACGACTGGCGTGCGCCCATTTCTTCCATTTACTATAATGGGACATTGGGGAAGGTTGCTTATGAAACACCCGCTGGAATTCAGCAAACTGACCTTAAGAAGAAGCGTCAATTCTTAATTCAGGACGGCGAGATAACCAGCATGTTTGATACCAACGAAACGGTTGGTGACGAGATGCTCCAACACGTTCTCGGCGAACAAAATGATGACACGATGCAAAATATCGTGTCCACCATTCAACGAGAGCAAAACGACATCATCCGGGATACGCATTCCGACCTACTTGTCGTGCAAGGCGTTGCGGGCTCTGGCAAAACCTCTGCTATTTTGCAGCGAATTGCCTTTCTGCTTTATCATAGCCGTGATGAATTGGAAGCAGACCAGATTATTCTCTTTTCACCTAATCGGCTGTTCAGCCACTATATTTCTGACGTTTTGCCTAGTTTAGGTGAACGAAATATGCGCCAAGTAACCCTTTCTGAATTTGTTAATCAACGGTTCCAGGGCCTCGAAGTTGAGTCACTATTTGACCGTTACGAAACCAGTAAGGATATCTCGGAGGCGACTCAGGAGTCTCACGATTTTAAAGAAAGTGCCGCCTTCATGAGTGCCGTTCAGGATTATTGTCAAACGTTGCCGGCCAGCCAATTTAAGTTTAATAATATTTTATTTAAGGGAAACATCTTCTTTAGCAAACAAGAAATTGAGTCGATTTATCGCGAGCTTCCTGATATGCAGCCTGCTGAACGATTCTTACAAACGAAAAACAAACTCATCAAACGGCTGAAGCATCGAATTAATGAAGAAGCCAAGTCAGCCTGGGTTGCTGAAGAAATTGATCAGCTTTCTGATGAAGACTACCACACCCTGCTTGGGAACAAAGAGCTCGGACGCTTTCAGCAAATTGATGACGAAATTCGTTACATTGCGCGTAAAATTGTGACTGAGCGGCTCCGAATTGTGTACGACGCAATTTATAATAGCTATTTCCTTGATACCTACACGCAGTACACTGATTTTCTGGCTCATTGTCAACGTCCCGCAACGATTGATGCCAAAACTTGGCAGGAACAGACGGTTGCCTTTCAAGAAGCATTGGAATACCACCACGTGCTTTTAGATGATGTGGCGCCACTTCTATACCTCCGTGATATATTGACGGGGAGCGGCCAAAATAGGCGAATGCAACATCTTTTTGTTGATGAGATGCAGGACTATTCAGTGGCCCAATTATTGTACTTCCACCACGCATTTCCAAAAGCAAAAATGACATTCCTTGGGGACAGCGAACAGGCCCTATACCGAAACGTTGAATCACCTGACATGCTGCTGCATAAATTAAAGGATGCTTTTCACGTCAGAAAAGCGCGACTGATTAGTCTCAACCGGTCTTACCGCTCGACCTTACCAATCACAACCTTTGCAAAATCCCTCTTACCTGATGGGGATCACATTCAAGCATTCAATAGAGATGGTAAAGTTCCTACCATCGTCGTTCGCTACGATCTGGACAGCGCTATAACTGCCATGCATGACCTTATTAGTGAGTCGTTGAAAACGAATGGAACTGTTGCTATTCTGACAAAAAACATGGACGAGGCTAAACTTATCTATCAACATCTTCACCATGACTGTGACCTCACCTTATTGACGGATGCTGACCGGTCATTACCAAAAGGCGTTTTCGTCTTACCAATTTATTTAGCCAAAGGACTCGAATTTGATTCAGTCATTGCCTGGAACGTGTCTCAAGAAAACTATCCAAGTTCACGCGAACTGGGTATCTTGTACACCATTTCTTCTAGAGCTATGCATCAATTGTCATTGATTAGCATTGGCCCAGTGACCAATTTAATTTCACAAAATGTTCCACAAACCTGCATGCAAATTGAACATGAATTTTCAAACTAAAAAAAGAGGGTGAGACAAAAGGCGGTTTGCTTATGAGCATAGCCTAGATTAACGAATAATCCTGCACTTGGGATTGTTTGTTAATCTAGGCTATGCGGAGAAAGCAGCCTTTTAGAACCCGACTAAGCAAGAATATTCGGAAACAACATAGGAGCTGGGACAAAACAAATGTTTTGTCCCAGCTCCTTTTTTAATTTTCACCTAATTGCTTCGCCATCATCGCTTCTTTATCATCCGCTGGCAATTTATTAATTGCGTGCTTTAAAAGGAACGGCGCAATAATTGTTGCCAATACGATCACTAAAATCATATCGGAATAATAACTCTCTGATAACAGTCCTGCACTAAATCCGATTTGAGCGGTGATTAATCCCATTTCACCTCGAGAAATCATCCCCGCACCGATCATATAGTCACTTGATAAACTGAAGCCATTCATCATTGCCCCAAGCCCACAACCAACTAATTTTGTCAGGCAAGCTAACACCGTCATAACAGCAATGAAGCCAATGGATTGGCCAATATGCGCAAATGTCATATTGAGTCCAATACTAACAAAGAATAACGGAATAAAAGCTGCATATCCGATGGGCTCCATGTGTTCGGCAACCACTTTTCGATAAGGAGTATGTGCAACCGCAATTCCTGCAAAGAATGCCCCAACCGCACCACTCAAGCCAACAAAATTTGCCAGCCAGGCCATGCCTAAACAAATCACCATGGAGGTAATGGTTCGACTTGATGCCATCAACAGTTTTTCGCTGATTGACATCATAAACGGGGCAATCCATTTGACAACGAAATATGTAACTACGAAGAATAAAACTTGCTCTAGTAATACGACGGCAATATTTTGTTGATGGCTGTTAGCACTCAATCCCTGTGTGCCCATCAGGCTAATCATAATCGATAATAGAATGACGCCAATTATGTCATCCGCGACTGCCGCACCCAGGATAGTAGCGCCCTCTTTTGTATCCAATGCACCATAGTCCCGCAAAACTTCAACTGAAATTGAAACTGACGTGGCACTAAAAACGACACCGATAAAAAGTGATTCAAAAGTCGATAGTCCAAATAATTTAGCTGCAATCCCCATGAATATCACTGGGAAGATAACGCCAACACAAGCAACAATAATTGCTGGTCTCAGGTACTTTCGAAGCAACGTCAGGTTACTTTCGAGCCCGCCAATGAACATGAGGATAATGACGCCAATATCTGAAAATAGCTGAATGGTATTACCCAAATGAATCCAATTTAAAACGGCTGGTCCCACAATAATCCCAACCAGTATTTGGCCGATAACTGAAGGGATCCCAAGTCTGTTAGATAAGTGACCCGCAAGTGTTGTCAGCACGAGCAACAAACACAGGGTTCCTATAAATGCCATTTTATCGCCTCCAAAATTTATTGATTATTTTCGTTCGGCTGCGTTGCATTTGCAGTCATAAATCCTTTAACAAGATAAGCTGCGAATCCAATTACGAAACCGATAATTGCCGGTAATACCCAGTCTAACCCATATGCTGCTAAAGGCAAGTAGGTTTTGTCAAAATGCAAAATGGCCTGCGCCCACCCAGCCTGTGAAATGATTGATGGTGCTGAAGCAATCGCACCGAAAAGCGCTGGAATCAGTGTAAATGCGGTTGTCCAAATATAAACGAGTGAATCTCGTTTAAATAGTGGTGAGCAAATTGATAAAATAATGAGCGTAATGGCTAGTGGATAAAGGAACATCAACATTGGCGTTGACCAAGCGATGATTGTGTCCAGTCCAAAGTTAGCAATAATAAAGGACAGACCACACGTTAAAATATTCCAAGTTTTGTATGAAATTTTTGAAAATTTATTGTGCAATGCCTCTGAAAAGGAAGTGCTCAGTCCAACCGACGTCGTTAGGCAAGTGAGTGTTGCCATAACAGCTAAAATAATTTGGCCCGTCAATCCCAGATAGTGATTTGCAATTTGACCAAATGCAATTCCGCCATCGGTTGAAATATTGAAGTGCGCTAAACTCGTGGAACCCACCCAAATTAAACCAATATAAATGATTGCTTCAAGTCCGATTCCTAGGGCACCAGATTTTGCAGCCGTCATTGAAATATTGCGGCTCTTATGCTGTCCTAATCCTCTAATCGTCGTAACAATCGCAATGCCAAATAGTAATCCAGCGATAGCATCCATTGTGTTATAACCTTGTAGAAAGCCATTCAGGAAGGCGCCGTTTGAATATGTTGGGCCTGCAGTTGCCATTTTACTAGCCGTTCCCATCGGACGGGTAAACGCAAAACCAAACATGATTGCTAATAATATTAGAAATGCTGGGTTTAGTAATTTTCCAATTGAGTCAATAATCCCCGTGGGCTTTCGAGATGCCCAATAAGTTATGCCAAAAAACGCAATCGAGTAAATCAATAAGTACAGCGAAGTTTGATTTGAACTGATGTAGTTCCCGATTCCAATTTGGAAGGGAACTGTGGCAGTCCGGGGAGTTGCAAATAGTGGTCCTAAAGTTAAACAAACTAATATCATGAAAATGGTCGCATAATGCTTACCAATGGGCTTGGCTAATTCATAGATCCCATTGCTATGGGTCACACTGATGGCAATAATTGCTAATAGTGGCAGAACAGTCCCAGTAATTAAAAATCCCAAACCGGCGATGAACCAATTTGATCCAGCAAGTTGTCCTAAATGAATTGGAAAAATCAGATTACCAGCTCCAAAGAACATGCCGAAAAGCATTGATGCAATTAATAGATAGTGTTTAGTAGTTAATTTTTTATCGTTTTCCATAATTATCTTCCTCTCAATTTGTCAAAAATGATTTATGAAAATTCAGTTGTCTCCTGACTCGATACAAACCACCATTGCTACCTTCATTAATCATCATCTTTTTAACCTCCTTTTTAGAAAATAAAAAACGCCCCTCAAAACTAATTAAAGTTTTAAGGGACGTTCATCGCGCGTTACCACCCATATTTATCATTATTTCACAATAATAACCTTTTCGCGCACATACATGCGCTATCGCTTTAATGGGCGAACTCAGCAAACACTCAATTAATCGCATTTGCAACTCAGAGGTTACTTTCAAGATCCATTAGACTAATTGACTTCCACCATTGTCAATCTCTCTATAAATTCAATGAATGATTACTTTCCTCTTCAACGTTTTTCATTTAATTTTAATAGTTCTTACTGTAAACTCATTTTCAACTGATGTCAATATGTTAGCCAAAATAACCCAGGTCGCTCGCAATCGTTGGATAGGCAAAAACGCGTTTACCAATCTGATCCATTGTTATCTTGTCATCAATAATGAAGGTGAAGTAATTGATTAATTGATCTGCCTCACCACTCATACATTCAGCACCAACGATTCTCTGGCTATCCTTTTCAAGCACAACCTTCACCACTGCCTTAGGTTCATTAAGGCGCATGTAGCTGAACCAGCTAGTAACATCAAGTTTGGTTACCTTATAATCGTCAGAATCTTTTGCTTGAGCCGTATCGACGCCCACTTTTGCCAGTTTAGGGGTCCCAAAGATAACGGAAGGAATAGCTGGATAATCGATGGCTTTGGTATTTTTACCTAAAATTTCTGCCACGACGTAATTACTATCAAAAGTTGCAACGGGTGTTAGTTTAGGGATTGATTTCCGAGAAATAACATCTCCCAATGCAAACATCGTCGAATTGCTCGTTCTCAGGTGGTCGTCCACCTTTATTCCCCTTTTATCATAATCAACATTTACTTTATCTAAACCAATATTTTCAACGTTTGGAATTCGACCAGTCGTTCCAAAGACCCGATCAACTGATAAGGAATAACCGTTCCCATCCGTTAAAGTAAAGGCGTCTTCGCTTTTTTTAATTTCTGTAATATCGACATTAAAATCAAATTGAACGCCTTGAGCTTGCAACGATTTCACGAGTTCAGAAACCATATCTGAATCGAATGCTTTGAGTGGTTTATCATTATGGTGAATAATGTGCACCTCAGCTCCAGCAGTTCTTGCGATTGATGCAAATTCAAATGCCTCATATCCTGCACCGATGAAGGCCACTCGTTCAGGCATATTATCTAAATCTAAGAACTCATTGCTTGTTTCTAAATATTGATTTCCTTTTATAGGGAGAATAGAGGGTCTCAACCCTGTTGCGATAATGAAGTTATCAGCTTCTAATTCGTCACCATCAACTTCGAAATTTCCAGAATCATTAAATTGGCCGCTTGAATGATAGGTTTCAACCCCCGTCGACTGCAGCCATTTTTGGGTGTTGGCTGAAATTGGTCCCGTATACGCGCGTTTGTTCTTCATCAGATTTTCCCAATTGATTTGAGTTTCTCCATCAATACCGGTCTCTCTCAATTGTTCTACTAATTTTTTGGTTTCAATGGCACCAAGTAAAATCTTTTTAGGGTCGCAGCCTCTATTAGGACACGTTCCGCCAAAAAACTCATTTTCGATTACTGCAACCTTTTGACCTGCGTTTTGAAGTGACGCAGCCGCACTAGATCCGGCTACTCCTCCACCTATGACAACTGTATTAAAGCTTTTTTTCATTATTTATCCTCCGTTCTGGGTTCTCCTTTAGCGTATCATTTAATGCCTAAAATTACTGAAATGAGAACCATAAAAAAACACCCCTATAAAAGGAATGTCATCGGAATATTTCGTAAGCCGTTTATCGGATTTGAACCAATGACGTCTTCCTTACCATGGAAGTGCTCTACCTATCTGAGCTAAAACGGCATTATTGTACCTGTTAATTTTACCATGAAATTGATTAAAGGATTTATCTATTAATGATCTTTCATATTATTAGTAGCTACATAAAAAATGACAAAAAAATAGCCTTCGAAATTAATCGAAGACCTAGTTTGCGTGGCAACGTCCTACCC
>NZ_AZGJ01000120.1 GCF_001436395.1 Secundilactobacillus malefermentans DSM 5705 = KCTC 3548
AGGGAATAAGTGGCGTCGCTTTAAAATCCTTTAAAACAAAGTCATAATTTGGTTCACTACCATAACCTGCATCCGCTACTACGTAACGGAACGTGGCCTTTCTTTGTTGGACTTGATTCAAAAATGGGACTAGCGTTCTTTGGTCAGCTGGCCGTTGATTCAAATCATAAAATAGGACAAATTGATTTTGAGTACCAATCTGTAAGTTATATCCTGGTTTTAATTGACCATTTTGCATTGGATCTTCCTTCATTCGCATAAAGGTTGCATCATGATCAGTCTTAGAAAAACTGTTTCGGTTTCCCAGAATTTCAAGATAATCTTCATATTTTTGCTTCCGAGGCTTTAAATCCGAAGTAATAATATGCTTAAAATGTTTTAGTTTTCTTCGTCGTTGCTTTGATGGCGAGCCACCTTTAATGACTTTTTCTGCACTAATTTTCTGATCGAGGTCATCAATATCATGTTCTAATTCACGTTCTGCATGATCTAACTTCGCCAAAGTGCCTTCGGCATCAGTTGCTAGATTAACCTTTTCTTGAATCATGTCATCAAATAAGGCGCTAGCTTTTTCCTCTAACTTGGCATCATTTCGTTCGACGCTTTTTCGCCAAACAAAGGAGTATTTATTGGCATCTGCGACAATCTTTGTGCCATCAATAAATAACGATTCGTCATCTACTAAACCATATGCACTTAATTGTTCATGAAATTGAAGAAACATTTTTTTGATAATCCCTTTTGCTACTTGTGAAATTCGAAAGCGATTAATGCTCCGATAACTTGGGACTTCGTCCGGATTACCAATTAACCACTTCATTGGTAGGTTTTCCTCTGCCATTTCTTGGATAGCACGGCCAGAAAACGTATGACGCATATAAGCAAATAATAGGAGTTTCATCATCATCGCTGGCGAATATTTTGGTCGCCCAAACTTGTCAGCATCCGGATACAGAATTTCAGTGGGAATACTATCTACAAAATCACTAATTGAAACGACAATATGATTGGGATTAATTTTAAATTCAATTGGAAATGTTAATATGGTTTGGTTATTGTTATAATGTTTATACACGGTGGGCACCAACTTTCTTATTTTGTGGTGATTTAAGATTAACAGATTTGGGCACACCGTGCCTACATAAAATGAAAGAACCAGGAATTCAAATTCGAATT
>NZ_AZGJ01000121.1 GCF_001436395.1 Secundilactobacillus malefermentans DSM 5705 = KCTC 3548
TTTATTTTATTGACAGGGGACCAGTTGGGGACTAGCACGTTTTTTAGCCTGGTTTTGAACGCCCTTGATTAAACCAGCCTGTGATCCTTTCTGAACATGTTTAGCTTGCATGAATGTTATTAGCCCTGCTTCATCTTTAAATCGCTGATAGGGGTCTAATTTTGCGACGAATTTTTGCTGATTAGCTACAATTTCCGCATTTAGTTCAAAATAGGGTTCCGGCTTAAAGTTTTTGATTGCCTGGTCTCTTTAATAGACCATACACAAGGCTGGCAGCTATACGTAACTAATCGAGCACGCTCTACGTACCAAATTTTTCTCAATGGTAAATTCTATAATTAATCCGAACAAAAATTAAAAAAAGCCCAAAGCAATCTCTTACAATGGTAGTAGCTAATTCCAACCAACTATAAGGAGCGATTACTTTGGGTATCTCTACTTTATCACGTTTTCAACGTGGCGCGCTAGCACAACTAGTCAGTGAAGGTCATCATACTTACCAAGATATGGCTGACGCTTTAGGCGTTGCCAAATCTACCATTCACTATGAATTGAACCGGGTTAAACCTTATGACCCTGAATTGGCCCAACAAGATGCTGACCGCAAAAGACGGGCTTGCGGTCGCCATTCGATTCTAACATCATCATTAGTGACTTTAATTACCAATCACTTGCGATTAACCTGGTCACCAGAAGCGGTCGCGACTGCTTTTAACTTGGGTACCGCTTCAATTTATAATTGGCTTAATCGTGGCTGGTTACCTTTCGAATTAGCTGATCTACCTAATCGAAATATCCGACAGTGTCGAGTTAATGAACACCGTGGCACATTTACAAGTGGGACTTCGATTGAACAACGACCAACAATTGTTAATCAGCGGTTAGCTTTTGGTCATTGGGAAGTAGATACAGTGCTTTCTGGCCGGAAAGCGTCACGAGCATGCCTGGTCACTTTTGTAGAACGTAAGACGCGACTTCTATGGGCCATAAAAGCCCCTAACCGAACTGCCAAGGCCTTAAATAGCGCCTTTGAAAAGTTTATGGGAACCTTTGGTTCCCAAGTGAAATCTATAACTGTTGATCATGGTAAAGAGTTTGCCGATTATCAATCCATAGAACAAGACTATCAAATTAAAGTTTATTTTTGCCATCCATA
>NZ_AZGJ01000122.1 GCF_001436395.1 Secundilactobacillus malefermentans DSM 5705 = KCTC 3548
TTGATTCGGTGATGCTTTGTCCCAGGACGTTTAACCCGGCGACGTAGCTTAGCTGGCAAGTCTGAATTACGGATCGCTAACCGCTGATCATCAATGTATCGGTACACCGTAGGCGTTGAGGGGCAAACAATTCCCGGATGATTAGTCTTGAATTGGTGAACAAAAGTGTCCACACTATGCATTCTGGGGCGAACCTTTAAAGCTGTTGCCAAGGCATTACAGAAGAGGTGACAGTGATCAAACAAGCCACTATAACAGCTATTCAGCCGGTGCTTACGATAAACTGCCTCACCGGTTTCAGCCAGATATGACTGTTCAAAGATGCGCGTACTGGCGTTAAACTGCGTCGTTGTCCCACGTTTTAATTCGCGGGAAATCGTGCTGGGATTACGATGAAGGGTCTTGGCAATTCGGCGAATGGACCAATCTAAGCCTCTTAACGCTTCAATTCGACCCCGCTCAGCGAAATTGAGTTGGTGATACTGATTAGATATGATATTCTTAATTCGGGTCATGAAGATACCTCTTTCTTGTTTGTGGTGAATTAAGAATAGGTCTTCATGGCCTTTTTGACTAGTCTGAATAATGAACTGGTCTAGTAAGGTAAGTGTTGCACTTCAATTTTAAATTGGGGTCAATTTTTAAGGTAATCATTTTTGATTTTAATTTGAAGTAACAATATTCGAAGAGTTGTCATTTTTCTTGGTCATTTCTCGGATTTTAGTGGAGTTAGAAGTTTCAAGTGGTCCGCTCTGCTATGATTCTCTCATGTAAACATCATCTTTGTATATTGAATTTCTTTCGATATCTGATAAAGGTCGTCCGTTTAATCCCTGTATTACGGGCAACATCTACATCACTCATGCCTGCCTGATAAAGTTTAAAAGCATGTTGCAAGCGGGGATCGTCTTGGGTGTATTGGGGTTTGCGCCCATGATATTTACCCTGCTGCTTAGCTAAGGCAATCCCTTGCTGCTGGCGCTCAATAATTCGCTTACGTTCACTCTCGGCCTGATACTTATAGAGTTCAATAATCAAGTTGGTCATCAGTTGACGTAAATTTGGGTCAGCAATCCCGGTCATGGACGGTAAATTCAACACATCTAGGGTGGC
>NZ_AZGJ01000123.1 GCF_001436395.1 Secundilactobacillus malefermentans DSM 5705 = KCTC 3548
CAAGTTGGCAAAGCGACACTGTTACGAGTGAGCGACGTTATGAAGCTTCGTTGGACAGATGTCTTTAACGAAAACGGCACCGTGCGTCAGAATGCGTTTATCCACGACCAAAAGACCGGTAAAGCTAACCTGCTCTACTTAAAACCCGTGCAAACTGATTTATTAGCCTATCAAGCTTGGTTGCAAGAAAACCATTTGGTTTCTGACTGGTTGTTTCCCTCGATTCAGCACCCAGAACGACATATCACGGAAAAACAGTTCTACAAAATCATGAGCAAGGTTGGCGATCTTTTAGGAATTAATTATCTAGGAACCCATACGATGCGTAAAACCGGGGCTTATCGCGTTTACACGCAATCAAATTATAATATTGGTTTGGTCATGCACTTATTAAATCATTCCAGTGAAGCAATGACTTTAGCTTATTTAGGCTTAGACCAGGCTAGTACTGAAACGATGCTGGATAAAATTGATTTTGGTTAGGAGGCTGGCTTTATGGATTTAGATTTTAAATCAAACAAGTATGATCTTTTTGATGATTGGCATCAAAACAAGACTAAACAAGCCTTTACACAAAAGTTGCAACAGCAAGCTCAAATTGAAAAAACACACCTGCCAAAATTATTGTCGCGTGAAGATTTAAAAATTCGTTGGCAGATGAACTCTCGTCAAAGTGTTCATCAAGTTGCTAGTAAGCCTGATTTTCCGCAACCCGTTTTTGCTTTTAATCATGGTAAGACGCCACTTTACTTAGCAACTGAAATTCAAATTTTCGAAATTAATCACCCTTGGGTAATAACTCCCGGTGCTCGTCTTGCTTATAGTCATTGGATCCTTCGTAATGTGATTGATTAATCTTGAGATTTGGCTCTAGGATTTTTATCGTTGGCGCTAGCCTTCTAATACAAATAATCCCCATCAAAATGGGGATTAAATCTACCCTTGACAATTGTCAAGGGTGTAAGTGCGCATTGACCTCGTTTCACTCGGTCTGCTGATTCCCATAAAATCAATTTTTTCCGTTGTTGAATGGAATGTATTCTTAATTCAATTTATGCTTGCACCTAACTAAGATTGTTAT
>NZ_AZGJ01000124.1 GCF_001436395.1 Secundilactobacillus malefermentans DSM 5705 = KCTC 3548
GTTCTCTAATAGTTTTAGGCATGATTCCCAAACCCCTTTCGGAGTTCAGCAAGTGCTTCTTGTCTTGCTTGATCTCTTATTTTTTTATCGTGCTCGGCCTGTTTATCAGCCAATGCTTGTTTTTCAGTGGATCCTAGTGGTAATCCTTTAACTTTATCAGTAGCGCGCCATTTTTCCTGTTCTGTTAGTTCACTATTATGCTGAATATTAAAAAGCTTTTGACGCTCATCTTGTAATTGGCCTTGTGAGAAATCATTGGCATCTTTCTTTTCGGGTTTCCAGGTAAACGAATAGCCAATAACTGGTTTCCCACGCCCTTTACCATATTTTTTTCTAACCGTTAATCCTCTAAACAAAGGAGTTAATTCTTCTTTAATGGGTTTTATAACAAATTTATCGACGTTAGAGGGACTATTCCAGTAACTTTTGGGCATATCTAGTAATTCAAAAAAGTCTTCTTTAGAAAAATAAGCATATCCAGTGGTTCTGAACTGTTTTAGTAACCGAAACATTGTTTTTGCGTAACTACTTTTTAAATCTCTAAACTCTGCCAACGCATAACGAACCCAACTTTCAAGCTTGTTTAAAAGGGGTAAAGCACGTTCATAAACTTTTACGTCTACATAAGGTTCTTCTGCATCTCCATCAATTTTAAATTCTGTAAACAAAACAAAAAACTCTCGAGTTAATCCACTTTTACTTCGTCTACCAAAATGTAATCCCATCATTTTTTCATAAGTTCTCTGAATGTCATCTTCAAAACGGTTATTTGCAGTAGGTTTATAAGCACTTAACTCTTTTAATTGATCAAAAGTAAAACGAATGGTCTGATTACTCTTATCACGCATACGAGAAATAATCGAAAAAAATAAATTCATTTCAACTGGAGTAAATTTTCGAAGTGGAATGGTATTTAACTCTGGATCATATTTAATAATTTCATTTCCCATGCTGTACCTCCTAATGATTACAAATTAATTTTAGATTATGTTTATCAAGTAGTCAACTTTATATTTCTACTTGATAAACAGACAAAACC
>NZ_AZGJ01000125.1 GCF_001436395.1 Secundilactobacillus malefermentans DSM 5705 = KCTC 3548
GTTCTCTAATAGTTTTAGGCATGTTTTCCAAACCCCTTTCGGAGATCAGCGAGAAATTCTTGTCTTGCTTGATCTCTGATTTTTTGATCATGTTCAGCTTGTTTTTCAGCCAGTACCTGTTTTTCAGTTGTTCCTAAAGGCAAGCATTTAACTTTGTCAATTGCACGCCACTTTTCTTTATCTGATAATTCATCATTGTGCTGAATGTTAAAGAGTTTTTGACGCTCATCTTGAAATTTGCCTTGAGAAAAATCATTTGCGTCCTTTCTTTCAGGTTTCCAAGTAAAAGAATAACCGATAACTGGTTTTCCTCTGCCTTTACCATATTTTTTTCTAATCGTTAGCCCTCTAAAAAGCGGGGTTAATTCTTCTCTAATTGGCTTAATAACCTTTTTGTCAACATTTGAAGGACTATTCCAATAACTTTTAGGTATATCAAGCAATTCAAAAAAATCTTCTTTAGAGAAATAAGAATAGCCAGTAGTTCGAAATTGCTTAATTAGACGAAACATTGTTTTAGCGTAACTGCTTTTTAAATTTCTAAATTCTGTTAGGGCATAACGAACCCAACTTTCTAAATCGTTTAGCAAGTGCAATGCTTTGGGATAAATCTGAATATCAACATAAGGCTCTTCAGCTTCACCTTTAATTTCAAATTCAGTAAACATAACAAAAAATTCACGATTTAAGCCACTCTTACTTCTACGGCCAAACCTAAGGCTGAGGATCTTTTGGTATGTATTTTCAATATCATCAATAAAACGTTTATTTGCGGTTGGTTTATAGTTACTAAGCTCTTTTAACTGGTCAAAAGAGAAACGAACAGTTTTATTCCCTTGATCCCGCATGCGGGAAACAATTGAAAAAAATAAATTCATCTCAATTGGGGTAAATTTTCTCAAGGGAATAGTATTCAACTCAGGATCATACTTAACTAACTCATTAGACATGATTATCACCTCAAACACATATTAAAATAAAAGTACCTTTTTATCAAGTACAGAACTTATAAAGGTACTTGATAAACAGACAA
>NZ_AZGJ01000126.1 GCF_001436395.1 Secundilactobacillus malefermentans DSM 5705 = KCTC 3548
TCGGATTAATTTTACAATCTACCTAATTACTTTTTTTAAACAGTCGATTCTATTGATTGTCTAAGTGTCCCCTCAACTTCTTTGGCAATTTCATTCAAATTGAAATCATCGAATAAATCGATTAAGGCTTCCGGACGCGTCATACCAATATATGTCTGATTATTTTTTTCTCTAACAACCATTTTACACGGTAGAACATAGCCGATATGGATATTTTTTCCCATAACTTCTTTTGCTTTTTTAGGATTACATACTTCCATTACAACAAAATCCTCTTCAAAGTCTAATCCTTTTTCCTTAAGTTTGTCTTTAAAGTTAAGTTGCCACAATACACCAAACCCATTTTCTTTTAATTGTTCAGTTAACGAATCAATAGCCTCGCCAAGTTTCTTGTTTGTCTTTTTTTCATATACGATGTGCATTGGTTTCTTCTCCTCTTTATATTTTTGATTACTCTCTCAACTTGTTTAGTTGATCTCTATACTCTTCCTCTGATATTTCTCCTCTAGCGTATCTCTCTTTTAATATATTAATGGCACGATTTGAGTTTGATGCATGGTCATTATTCGAACGATTCATCAGCATTTTTGCGATAAAGATGACTGCCCCAATAATAACTAACAATTTCAATCCATCATATATCATAAACCACCAACTATTCTCATAACCAAAATTCATCATGTTATCAAAACCGTTATACCAATAGCCGTGCATTGAATCACTCCTTATTCATTTAATGTTTCTTTTTTTATTCTATATGTTTCCTCATCTATTTCACCTTTGGCATATCGTTCATTTAAAATATCCAACGCACTATTCTGCTCTCTAAAAATACTTGTTCCATTCTGTTTATCCTCCAAGTATTTATAAATGAAATAACCAACTATAACAAATAATATGAGTCCCAAGCAGTCTCCTCCTTTTTCTATTTCTGCTTCCTTAACTTTACTGAAATTTTATTTTGATCTAGC